>JAIBAP010000035.1 GCA_019695115.1 Caldilineales bacterium
TGGTGTCTGATGAGGAATTGGCGCAAGTCGATATCCAACGCGCTGATTTTCATGGCGAGTGGAACTATACCATCTTGCCGCGAGTCAAACCAATCGATACAGTTATTTCATGACAGACCCTTAGCATAAAGACCACATCCTCGCGCTAATCTCCTGCTTCATCCAGCCGGCTCTGGGCATCGGAATAACGCCGGTTGGCGCCGGCGATCCGGCTTCGCTTATCGTCGGCGGCGCTGGTTTCCATAGCCTGCGCCTGCTTCAGGCCGTCTGCCCTGGTCTGATCAGCTTTCTGCGCTCCTTGCACCCGATCGCGCTCCGCCGTGGAATCGGCGTTGGCCTTTTGCGTGCGGGCATCCGCCTTCTCGCGGTCGGCCTGCGCTTGCGCTGCTGCCACATCGGCCGCCGCTTTCGCCTGTGTATCGGCCAGATTCTGGGTGGCGGCTTCTAATTTGGCGTGGGCATCCTGCAAGGCCGCTGCTTTGAGCTGCACAGCCTGTTCTTCAGCCGCAGCCTTCTGGGCGTGAGCAAGCGTCAGTTCGGCGTGCGCCTGGTCTAACACCGTCTCGATATTCAGGCCGCCATCCATGTCGATCGGGAACAGCGTGACCGGCGGCTCCTGCCCGTCGAGCCGGCCAGCGTGCAGGTAACGGCGCTTGCTCTCCACCGTCACCAGGCTGCGCGCCCAGGTGGGATCGGGGCCGGGCGTATGCTCCCAACCCTGCGCCGCTGGCGGCGCGGCGCAGTTCCAGGCGCCAAAGCGAACGATGCGTCCTTGAAAGGCAGCAAAGACCTGCCGGGCATCGTCGCGCTGCAGCAAAGCGCCCTCGATCATCTCATGGGTTTGGGCGGCGTTGGGCGCGCCCAGCGCATGACCTTCAAAAACCCGTACCCCATCGGGCAGGGATATCTTTGCTTCGACCACCTTTTCGCCCTCGATGAACGTGGAAACAACGCCATGCCTGTCCAGCATCCAGGTCACACGCTGCTGTTCATCGATGCGCAGCCGGCGGTCTGATACGATCTGATGTTCTCCTGTCACGACCTGTCCGTCCCAGCGCAGGTGCAGGGTTGGAATCCCGGATTGACCGTCTGCCGGGTCTGGTTCAATCAGGCAGGCGATTCGATCTTCGTCCTCGAACGTCGCCAGTTCATAAAGGCAGATGGCCGTTTGGGGATCGGACTCGACTCTCTGCCAAACGAGATCTGCTGAAACCGTAAAACCGCGGCGCAGGTCGAGGCGGATCGGCTCGAAGGTCAGAACGTCGTCCGCGGCGGGCGGCTGCGCGTCTTGGTCCGCGGTTGGCGGATCTGAGTTCTTTGCCGCCCCAAAGGAGAGCAGCCTGGCGGGCGATCCATCTGTGGCATCGGTCCATTGCACGCCGGTGAATCCACTTACCGCCACCATCGCCACATGCTGGCCCCAGTGAGGATGCTTGGGGTCGTGGTACAGGTCGATGTAGCGGCCGGGTGTATCGAGGACCGGCGCCTCTATGGTTCGCCGCACAGACGCGACCCAATAGAGGAAGGCCGCTTCCTTCCCTGAACCGTTTTTATCCGCCAGCCGGGAAACAGTAAGGCCACGCGCGGGTCTGGGTGCGGGGTACAAGGTCGCGACCGCTGCTCCCAATACATTCTCGATTCTGTCGCCGGGCACCACCCCATCTTCTGCATACTGGGCTCCGATGGCATTCTTGATTTTGTCGCCGGGCAGCATCCGCACCACCTCGTCTTGCGCGTCCAGCCAGAGCAGTGAGCCGTCGGGGGCGACGGCGACGGCGATAGGGAAGGGCGAGGCCACGTGCGGCAGCAGAACCTGGAATCTCTCCGGCTTATCCTCCTTGACATCGCTCCAAAACAATTCCCAGCCATTGGTCCAGTACAGGATTTGTTCATCTGCATCCAGGGCAATGTCCCGGTAGTTGGGACGACCAACAGGCCCTCCCGAAGGGCCAAACAGCACTTGCTGGTCATCGGGCCAGTCCTTCTCTGGTGGTATCCATCCCCGGCCAATGGCTCCGTCTGCGGTTATCCAGTATTCGCCAAACCAGACCTGGCCCTCATGGTTGGCTCTGGCATGCTTTCCCGAAAAATCAATGGTTATCGCTTCTGCCGAACTTTGGTAGAACTTGCTCCCCGGCCCCAGAACCAAATTGGTCGCCACGCCGTTGAGCACATCAACCCGTCTGGTGAGTGACTCCAGGCTACCGAACCACGCCCCGCTGCCGCGGACAAACCCCAACTGCTTGATTCCCTGGATGTGAATGTCGCGGCGGGCCTGCTCGCGGGCCAGCGCCAATTTTCGCTGCGCCTGCTTGTGAGCCATGACCTTCTGGGCCGTTGCTTGCTGGTGGGCAGCCAGCAACTTGTGGGCGTTTTCCGCCTCCACCTGCTGCTGCATGCGTTTGACCAGCACGCTATCGGCCGGGGCTGCGGGCAGATCGGCGCTGACGACGACGGCCTCGGGCGGCGCCTGCCAGGCATCGAAGCCCTGCGCAAAGAGATCCAGGGCTGGCGCCTCGGCCGGGGTTGTGGTGGGATAGCGGTCGTCGCGGATTTGTTCGAGTGTGCGGGCGCTGTGCCATACCCGCACCTGGGCGATGGAACCCCGGAAACTGCGGCCCAGCACCCACGAATCGACACGCCCCAAATCGCCTTTCGATAATTTCGCCTGCCCTACCGGGCGACCGTTCAGGTACCATTGCAGGATTTCGGTCTCGCTGTCCCAAGTTTGAGCCAGATGATACCAGCGATCCGGTCGCAACAATTCGCCGCCAAAGCGCAATTCGTCGCCGGCGCCCCGCAGTTCGCTCTGCGTGCGCTCGATGGTCAGACCGTACCCCTCGCCCGAAGAGAGAATGCCGGCATAACGCTCGACGATCACGTTGGATAATGATAACCCGACCGGACTTCCGTCTGGCTGTCCGCTTATATACCTGAGATAGGCGGGGTCGATCCGGTCTGATACCCTGTACCCCTTAGGAAACCAGACGCTCACATCTGCGGGCAGGCTGGTTCCCGGAGCGAACACGCGCAACTCTGGTTGGTAACCAAGTATGCCATCTGGCCCTGCCGGCGCGGCAGCAAAAGCCGCCAACTTGGGCGTCCAGGACAGGGCGCCGAGATCACCGCGGCTGCCAGTGACTATTGCGATTCGTCCCTGGTACGATCCTGCAAAATACCCTTCAAACAGGAAGAGCGCTCCTCCCTCTGGCACGTGGACCGTCCGAAAATCCGGGACTTCGTTCGTGCTACCCCAAAACTGATAAGACGCCCGCACTTCGATATCGGGCTGCTCACGCGCGGTGTACACCAATTCCTCGCCCACAAGCGGCCCGGCGCGACGGGTCTTGATCAGCCGGGCATCCGCCGGAAAATCGGCACTATCTCCCTGCAAGGTGGAGCGCACCATCTGGGCCACACGATGGCCGGCAACAGCGATATGCTCGTGGAATCCGCTTCCCCATTCCCGTTGTTCCCGGATCATCTCGAATCCCGGCGGGATCCACACAGAACGTTCGGCGCTGCTCCGCACTGCCCTGTCAACGGGAATGACCTGCCCGTGGTGAGAAAGTGACAGAACCCCGTCGGCGCCGTGCGGTGTAGCCACAAAAATCGCCGCTTGCGGCTTCCAGGTCAGGCCGCTCAGATCAAACACGCCATCCGCAAGGATCTCGTAGTCAGCAATCGCTTCTACCTGTGCGATAGGCTTTCTGAACAGGAACAGCGCCCGTTGTTTGGGAACATCGACGACGGCGATATCCGGGACATCCTGCAACCAGCTCTGACCTGGGCCCATGAACGTCTCCCAGCGCCCATCGGCCAGGCGATAGATGCCCTGTCCTTCCCGCGTTTTGGGCTGGTCGGGCGGACGCTGCACACGCTGGATTCCTTCAGCCATTCTGCTCGTGTCCTTGCCTTGCTGAGTTGCGGCCGTGCGCTTGACGATGTAGCTGGCGCTGCCTGGACAGGCTTGCAGCCCGCTCCCAATCCTGTCGGGAATCGTTTCGTCCCTGCCCGGAACCAGGCAAAAGTCAGGGGGGACCCAGAAATGCCAGTTGATCGCATCAGCCGGGAGGGGGTCGCCAACCGCAAAGAATCGTATTTGTGGTTCGCCAGAAGAGTCCGATTTGGGGCCAATCCCGATGACGCCGGCCGCGCCGGCAACGGCGACGTAAATGGCCGACCCGACGGGCATGGGCAGCGATGGTTGGCCCAGATGCTTGCCCGCCATGATGGTTTCTTTGCCTTCATACCCCGCTTTCTCGAACAAGAAGAGGATGTTGTTCTCCGGGATGGCCGCCGGTTGCCCTGCTTGAACGTTGAACCCCCACTCCACGGGCAGACTGCTGGTCGAGTTCAGGACAGCTCGCGCCTCCACGGAACCGTCTGCAGACTGGATGAATACGGTACGAACGGGGGACGCGCAAGTCCAGTTCTCAATGGTGATTGCACTGGAACCTGCAACCGCGCTCGTGCGCAGCTGCGTCACTTCCAGGGCCACACCTGGCGGAATCCAGGCCGATCCGATCTGCGCGAGGCCTGGCTTCGTATCCGTAGCCTGCTCTCCTGTGTTCTTCTCCTCCAGCCGCTGCCAGAAATCCGGCAGGACCAGCACCTCGGCCTTGCCCTGGTAGCCCGGCTGCTCGAACAGAACCACATGGTTCTGGCGGCGATGACTGCGATCCAGCACCACGGCCGAGCCGATCTGCTGTTGACCCTCCGGCGCCTGCGGCAAGTCCTGGCGGATGGCGAGCGATTCGCCTTGAAAATCCGGCTCGCTAAAGAAGACGGCCTCCATCGCCTCGGGCAGACTGGCTGATCCGAACTGGGGCAGGTAATCCCCGGCGATGCTCCTGTACAAGCCTTCTTTCAGACGCACGGGCTTGCCGCCATACCCTGGCTGGGGATAGAGCCGGACGGCCCCATCCATCGGCGCCGGGCAGACCCAGGCTTCGATGGTAAAGCCATTTGACAGATCGGGCAGCTTGCCGCTCAGATCGATTTCATGCTCGCTGCGCAAACGTAGGGCCAGGTTGTTACTCATGATTGCCTCTGATTTTCTGTGGATCCAAACTGATCAAGTGTTAGCAAGCGCGTCGTCTGAATTCAAAAAGGACTGGGTACCCAGGAAGTTGCCGCATGCCAGCCGCTGCTGAGGGTGTCTTCAACCTTTTCTGCCGCGCGGCTGAACAACTCCTCGATCTTGCGTTCAACTTCCTCGATATCGGCCTCGATGGCCCGCACCGCCGCTTCCGCCTCCTGAGCCAGCTGGTTGACCAGGGCGATGGCTTGATCCAGGCGGGCGGAAACCCAGCGGCGGGCTTCGTCCAACTTTCCCGCCACCCATTGCGCGGCCTCCGCGGCCACCTGAATGGCATACTGCGCCGCCTCGCTGACAAGGACGGCAACATCGGCAACGATGGCTTTGACGCTGTCAGCCGCATCGGCGGCAAATTGAAGCGCTTTGTTGCTGAAGTCGCTGACTTTGTCGAGCAGAGGCGCAGCCGCATCCAACGCCGCTTGCGCGACATGGCTTGCCAGAGTCTCTGCCTCGCCAGCCAGGTTTTCGGCAGCTTGCCCGATTTCGCCCGCCGCCTTGTCCATCGTGTCCGCTACATCGCTCACGATCTGTTTGGCTTCACTGGCAGCAGCAGACGCCACCTCAGCGACCTCCTTTGCGGCCGCGACGGCCACCTGCGCCACTTCCTGGGCGCCTTCTGCGACGAACTTCCCAATCGGGGCCAGGTATTCCGCGAAGATGTTCTCGGCTTCAGCGACGACATGCTCCCACACTTTCCTGGCCAGCTCTACCAGGGTGCTGAACCGCTCCTCCAGCACCAGTTCCGGCAGGTGCAAGGCAGCGCCCTGATACTCGAAACTGCCGTCGATGGTCAGTTTGAATTCCTCGCTGTCAACCATCAAGGACACGTGCGCATCCAGATCGGTATCGAGATGGAACTGCGTCGCGGCCACGTGCGGAATGATCGGCCCGATGTCGCCGTGCAGATGCATGCCCAGATCGCCATGCGCCTCCAGCTTCCCTTCCTTGTGCCACCAGTGGCACTCTAATTCGGCCGTTACTTCTTTGCCGGCGCTGATCTTGAAGTCGAAGTCGAAGCCCTCGTCGGTGATGTCGGCGTGAATATCGGTTTGCAGGAAGCCGAAAAGCTGCGCATGCAGGTCGGCGTGGAGGAAAGGCGAACTGCGCGTGCTCAGGTGCAGCACCGGGCCGCCCGGTTCGAGGAACCAGTCCCCTGCGTCCTGGGCAGCAGTCGGCTGCTTCTGCTGACCGGCGGCCAGCGCGGCCACCTTGCTCTTCACCTGTTGGTTGAAGTCTTCGGCTGTCGTGGGCGCCTTGCGGATGCCCTGGCCATCCCCCCAGATCTTCAAGATACGGCCAATCTCGATCTTCTCGGCTTCCAAATGACCTGAAAAGCCGGGGATGCCCTGCGTCGAAATATCGAGCACGGCAAAAGCATCCCAGTCGAAGATATGCAGCCCGCCGCGAATACCGATACCGGGCATGGCCGTGGCGCCATCTGGCAAATTGACGATGCTATCGGCCCAGTGCACGCGCACCGCTTTGAACTCGACTTTGGAAAGGATGGCTTCGAGATGCCCCAGGGCGCTTTCGGCGGCTTCGATGGCAGTGGATGCGCCTTTGGCGGCCTGCCCTGCGACTTCACTCGCAGCCTTGACATCGCTCCCCACCTCACCTCCGGCCAGGTCGCCCACCGCGTCTGCGGCGGCTGCGGCGGCCTCAGCGCCTGCTGCCGCCAGTTTGGCGACGGCGTCTGCCTGGTGCAGCCGGTATTGCACCCCGGTGACGGCCTCCAGCAGGACAGGGATGCTCAGCTCCTCTGTGCCGAATTCGACGTAAAGGGGCTGGACGATTTCCCCCTCGACCTCCAGGACAATGGCTGCATCGCCATAGACCAGATCCTTGTCATCCTTGTAAATGGCAAAGGAACCGCTCAGCCCCAGGTCCAGACCGGGCGGCTCGAACTGGAGACCCAGTTCGAGCGACAAAGGCTTGTCGTGGTTGATCACGAGTTGTACGCCAGGCAAGAGATAAATGGGCGTGAGCGGCACAGGCAGCGCCAGCTCGGTCATTTGCAGATGACCGGTGAGCGCCTCCTCCGCCAGGGCTATCCAGCCGGTCATCTGCAGGCGTTGCCCGAAAAAGTGGATATCCAGGCCGCCCTGAATGTCGAATTCCGGCCCGGCCTCCGGGATCTCCAGGTTGTCCTTGATGCGCAGCAGCGGGGAAGTGAGCGCCAGGCTGTTGCCGGCCCCAGCGTCCAGCTTGAGGCTGCCCGGTATCGCCACCTGCAGGGCGATCACATCGCCGATGGTCACCTGGGCATCGAGCTCATCCACAGCGATCACGCGCCGCACGATGTCGTGCGGGCCGAACTTCACCCGTGCGCCCACGGAAACGCCCCGCCCCACGGTCATCGTCCCCGCGCCGAAGGGCGTGCTGGGCGCGTCGCCATCCTGCCGGGCATAGCTGGGTTGCATGGCGCTGGCCGCAAACGCCGGCGGCTGGTAGGCGCTGCTGCTGACCGTCGAGAACAGGAAGTGCGTGAGCTCGATATGCTCCAGCACTTCCTCAACGGCCTTCAGGAACGCGCTGACTGGCGCAGGCAGAAACGTCAGATCCTGCGCATCCGCATGCGTCAATTCGTCGTCGCTGCCCGCAAAGGCAATGCCGGCCACCAGGCCCGCGTTCTCGCCGCCGCGCACGGCGACAAAGGCCTTGGCCTCGCGATACGTGGAGAGGGCGGTGAAGAGCAGGGCGCTCTCTTGATCGTTCTCCTGCCAGCTAAAGCCCAGCTGCTTGAAGGTCAGGAATTCTTCGATCTTTTCAACGATTTCGCCAAAATCACTGCCGAGCAGGCCTTTGAGATCGTCAACAAGATGCTCCTGCCCCGCCAGTTTCAGGACATCGTGGATGCCCAGGGTGCTGTCCTCATCGTCGCCCAGCCAGGAGACTTCGACCACCCGGTTGGTTACGCCGGCTTGGGGGCTGCCCCCTGCTGGCGCGGACTGGCTGCCGCTGGACTGACTGTACTCCGCCAGGAGCACGCCCTCGCCCAGCGGCCGCGACCAGGCGACATCGAAAGCATTGCCCGGACGGGCATAGCTCATGGAGAGGCTGGCAACCTGAAAGACGGCGTCGAGTACCTGCGCGCCCGCGGTGGGGATGTCCAGACCGAGACCCGTCGCAACGTCGGATAAGCTCAGCGGGTCGCCTTCGGGCGCATCGAAATCAAAGCCGAATGATTGCGCGTCGGCGGATAGCAGCGCCTGCGTCTCCAGTTCGTAGGAGCGGGTCTGCCCATTGACCATGACTTCCTTCTCCAGCGTCAAGTTGACGGAGAAGGTGGCGTGGGTCTTGCCCTGTTGGGGGTCGCGGGCCACGATCATCTGCAGAATGGCTTTGGAGACGCTGCCGCCCAGCACGGGAACATCATCGGCTATCTTCCAGTCGGTGATAGCTTGCATATCGAGGCGCCGGTCAGCCGTGTCATAGTTCAACGAGATCCGCTCCAGGGAAACGTCTGGGATCTCGGCGGGAACAGCCGCCCCAAAGGCATGCACCAGGTGATCGACGAGTGTTGTCAGGGAGATGCCTTCTGGCGGGGCATCGGCAATACCTTCGAATAGCCAACCGTCCGCAGTGCGCTCGGCATCGACGGAGAGCGTGACCGGCCCCAACGTCAACAAAGCGGCGATGCTGCCCAGCGCCTTGCCTTGATCCGGCTTGTGGATATCGAGCGTGATCGCGTCCAGGACGATTGCTCCGGCGGCGAAAGTCGGAACGAGATCAACCTGGCCATCGAGCTTGATCTGCAGCCTGTTGGTTGCTTCGCCATCCTTTTCTCCCGGCAGCAGGCGCTGCAGCCTGGCCTGACGCAGCGTGACTGTATCCAGGCCAAAAGGCAGGGGGACAGCAGGCAGGAGATGCTCGATGAATTGACCGAGGTGTACCCCATCCGGCTCGTCCAATGCGCCTTCGATGAGATCCCACGTTCGCGCATGAACCTGAAAATGCACGTCCGCAATGGCCATGAAGCCGGTCAATTCGACGGTCGGCGACTCCTGCCCCAGTGGCAGGGGAATGGCGAAGGTGAAATCAACTTCACTCAACTCGAAAGGGCCAACGTGGCACAGATGCTTTTCTGCGGTTGCGTGGCCGCCAGCGCCAACGGTGAAGAGCATCCATTGACCGGGTGAATAGATGAAAGAGATCAGGGAAAGCGTGTCCGGGAGTTCCAGCGCCAACTCCGCCATGATCTGGCTCGCAACTCCAGATCCGATCAAGCTACTCAAAGCCGCCAGGCTCTCGCCCAGCGGAATGAGACGACCCATGCGGGTCGCATAGCGGGGTGTAAAGTCTTCGATGACGTGGGCTTCCAGGATGATCGGCTCGGCTGTGGGTTCGGCTGATGTCCTGATTTCGCGCAGCCAGTAATGAAATCCCTCATTCGGGTTTTTCAGATCGTAATGTATCGCCAGCCCCGCCTTATGGCTGCTGCTTTCTCCCGTCCCTTCCAGCGCGGCGGCTTTATCCCACCAACACTCCAGGTCCAGCCAACCGTCAGCGACATCGCCGCGGATGGCAACGCGCGCCGGATCGGCAGCCTGATCGGGCAAAGCGGCAGCATGGGCGAAGTCCTGCCACCATTTATCCGGCAACGCCTGGCTGCCATTGACAAGACCATCGGCGAAAATCTGCAAACCGTCTTGCAGGACGTAACCTGCCAGAGCAACCTCGCGTTTGACCGGTTCATCTGAGCCAGCCTCCTGTTCATCCGCATCCTTGCTCCGATCCAGTTCAAAAACCGTGCGACTCTCCTCCATGCGGCTCAGCCCGTAGCTGACGACAATGACGCCGTCGCGTAGGCTCAGCCCCCCTTGCATCATGGGCGCCTCTTTAATTGCGGGAAAACCGGTCGCCAGTTGCCACCCCTTTTCCGGCAAGGGAATGAGCAGCAACAGGCT
Organism: Caldilineales bacterium; assembly: GCA_019695115.1. Lineage (GTDB taxonomy): Bacteria > Chloroflexota > Anaerolineae > J102 > J102 > SSF26. The sequence goes on from JAIBAP010000035.1 coordinate 10,009, forward strand.
TTGCACCTCACCGCCTGTGAGCACGAGTTCGAGGTAGATTTCGCGGCTGTGATGGCCAAACAGGTCGCCAACGCCCTGCATCGCCAGCACCTCCGCGCCTTTTGGCCCTTTGGGTGGGGGCTGAACGATCTCAGCGTTGGTCACCTCGACAGGTTCCTGCCCCAAAGCTGCGCGCAACGCATGGCGCGCCTCACCCAATCGCGCGATGGCCGCGGAGAGCGTAAAGGTTTGCCTGGTCGGGTCGTAGTGAAGCGCCTGCAAAAGCGCATCTGTTGCATAGCTCATTTTTATGTTTTCCTTGACGCGGTCACGGGCGCCGCTTGCTTGTGAAAGCGGCGGGGAGATGAGATCAGTGATCTAGCCTGATGATTTCAAGATCATCGTCGGTTTCAACGTCGTCGCCGCCGAGGTAGGATTCCACGGCCGCTGCCGCTTGCGCTATCGCGGCCGGTTGGGGGAGCGGCGCGGCAGGCATCATGCCGTTCTCCGCGTGGCTTGGGGCGGGGGCGACATGAATCAGCGTGGCGATGGGGCCTTGCGCCGCGGGCGGCTCTTCGCCGCCGTCGCTATCCCCGGCGATTTCTCTGGCCGTTTCCTGGAAGGCATACATGGTCTTTTCGGCGAACAAAGATGCCGCATCCCCACCCCGGTCGTTGATTTGCTGCTGCAGATCCTCCTGCTCTTGCTTGGGGTCGCGTGGCGCGTTGTCCGCCAGCTGCGCACCCGCTTCTTTGACCGCTGCGTTCGTTTCTGCGGTCGTTTTGCCTTTGGAACCCATGAATTTCTGCTTGATGAACTGCTTGACTTCCTGCCATCGTGTCACAGGAGGCGCGACGTAAAGGGATTTTCTGGAAGAGCGCTTGACCAGGACGAACCTTTCTTCGTACAGATGATAGTTTGTCACCATCATGAGCCGCACGACACGCTCGAAATCTTCCCGCCATACATCATCGATGGTGATCTCTTTGCGGTTGAATAGATTAATCTGCCAGAGTGCGTTGTAGATCCAACGGTTTTCCGGTTTTCTGGCTTCCTGCCGCAGGCGCTTGAGACCAGGATGATCCTGGGTCCAGCCGAGCGGCAGAATACCCAATAACGCCAGCGCATCCACGCCCTGGAGATGCGGTAGCGTCAGGCCCAAGACCGGATGTTTTTTCAGGAGGTCGTTGTCAATTTGGCCTTTGGCGATCTGCTCATTTGCCGCTCTGACATCAATAATTTCTTTGATGAGGAGAACAAATTTGACGACAAAATGAACAGCGCTCATGGGCAGAGTAATGGCGCCAGCCAGTCCCGTAGGGGCGGCGGCCACGCTGACCAGGGATTTGGCCAATGCGGCGCTTTTATCGGCGATATCGGCATTGTCACAGCGGATGACCGCCTCCAGCCCTACCTGCTCGATGACTGAGCAACTGGTGGCATGTTGACTTTGGCTCTGGATCTTGTTCCATGCCGTCATGATGATGAAGGTCGTATAGCCGGCCGCGGCGCACAGATTGAAAATGGGAGCGACAAAGGGGACAATCCCTAACACATCTATGGACGATGACACGGCCGCAATATCGGCTCCGAGAACCTGGGCAAGCTCCGTGACGACATTGATAGTTTTCTGAGGAGCGCTGGTAACCAGATCCTTGCCTTCCTTGGCTATATCCTTTGCGACCAGGGCTGCATCCTTGGCCAGCAACAGTCCAGGGATGGCAATGTGGGTCGCAGCGGTGATGCCCGCAGTCACTTTGCCCATTTCGAGTTCAGCATCTTTCAGGTTGTCATTCATCCATTTCAAGAGCGCGTCTTTATGATCTTGCGCTGTTTCACCATAATTTGCCCAGATCTTCAGCTGTTGCGATGGCCTGAGCATCTGACCGACCTGTCCTGCCGCCATGACGCCGCCTGCGGCCGCCGCGCCAGCCGCGCCGCCAAGACGGAGATTCCCCTTTTCCTTTTCTGCGCGTCTGGCGGCGATGCGTTCACCCTGCGCGCGTGCGCTCGCACGTTCGGCACCAGTCAGTACGACTAGTGGAGCAGGCGCGGCGGATGTGGGACGCGTATCCGTTTTGATTGCTGCTTCTGGCATGTTCAGGGTATCCTGTTCTACTGAATTCGATCTGCTCGGGCGCGTCGAGACAGCACGCGCCGCGGCCAGGGTTTGGCCGGGTAGGTCTCGCCCGGCAGGCGATCGCGCACCCTGTCGGCGATCAGCACGCGGCCCGCCGGCCAGTCAATTGTCGCCACATCCCACACCTGATCGTTGGTCATCTGCTGTGGCCCAAAATCCAGCTGCCGATTGCCCATGCGCGGACTGCTGGGGCCGCGGACGTGGTCAGAATATTAATGCAACTTGACGGTATAGACGCCATTGGCCGCCCGTTCCAGGATGATGTTCTCGATCGTACAGGAGGTCACGCAGTCCACTACGCTGGAGCGGCCGCTGGTTTGAACTGGGGGTAAGGCTGGCATACTCTTAACTACCTCCTACAAGCGGGTCGAACAGGCAAGGTTGTTGCGGCAAGATGCTCCTACTGCCAGGCTGAGTGAGTGATGCCTTGCGGCGGCGTGCGCCCGAGCAAGAAACTCTCCTCCCATCCAACGCTGGCGCTAAGCCACCAAACGCTTTCCTCACCTGCTCCTCACCCTCCATCCAGATCAAGCGCTTCACCTCGGCAAAGCTCGCTCCGGACACGTCTACAAGGAATGTTCGGCGGGGAGCCGCCCGCCCTCTCAACGGCCAGGCGCAAGGCTGCTCCCTGAGCGGCGAAACGGAAAAAAAACCGTAGGCGCTGACTTTAGCAGTCAGGGCCATTCTTGTCTGTACGACGTTATCCAGAGTACAGTGGAGCCAATCTGCCTGACAGCCAGCTTGCGACACTAGCCCCCAACGCCGGCACCCGCATAGTCGGATCGACAACCCACAGCCGCACACCGTAAGACCACGCTTATCACCCGCACCTAACAACGTACACCATCGTTTCCACCTCCCCCATACGCGTCCCCACCCCTCAAAGCTATGAAACAAAAAATCATCGTCATCGGCAGCGGCTTCGGCGGCCTTAGCGCCGCCATCCGGCTGGCTGCACAAGGCCACCAGGTCACGCTCTTCGAGAAGCGCGACAAACTCGGCGGCCGCGCTTATGTCTACGAACGCGACGGCTTCACCTTCGACGGCGGCCCCACCGTCATCACCGCACCTTGGATGCTGGACGATCTGTGGGCGCTGGCCGGGAAACAGCCCAGAGACTACTTCCGCCTCCTCTCGCTCGACCCCTTCTACCGCATCTTCGGCCACGACAAGCGTTACCTGGACTACAACGGCGACCATGACTTCATCCTCCAGCAGATCGACAAGTTCAACCCGGCCGACAAGGATGGCTACACCCGCTTCATCGCCACCACAAAGGAAATCTTCGACACCGGCATCGCCCTGATCGACAAACCCTTCCTCCACGCCACCGACATGCTGGCCGTGGCTCCCGACCTGGTGCGGCTGCAATCCTACCGCAGCGTCTACGGCTACGTCTCCAAATTCATCCAGGATGACTTCCTGCGCCGCTGTTTCTCCTTCCACCCCCTGCTCATCGGCGGCAACCCGCTCAACGCCTCCTCGCTCTATGTCCTCATCCACTACCTGGAGCGCGAGTGGGGCATCCACTACGCCGTCGGCGGCACCGGCGCCATCGTCGCAGCTATGGGCCGCCTGTTCTCGGAATTGGGCGGCACGCTTCATCTGAACACAGAAGTCAAAGAAATCCTCACCAAGGGCCGGCGGGTCACGGGCGTGCGCCTGGCCGATGGCAGCCTGCACGCCGCCGATGCGGTGGTGAGCAACGCCGATGTGGCCTGGACCTATTTGAACCTCATCCCCGCCCAGTATCGCCGCCACAACAGCGACGCCTGGGTCAAGCGCAAGCGCTACAGCATGTCGCTCTTCGTCATCTACTTTGGGACGAAGCGCCAGTACCGTGACGCCGGCCTGGCCCACCATAACATCATCCTCAGCGAAGACTACAAGGGCTTGCTGCGCCGGATTTTCGCCAACGGCGATCTGCCCGAAGATTTCTCGCTCTACCTGCACATGCCCACCCTCACCGACCCCAGCCTGGCCCCTCCCGGCGGCGAGACCTTCTACGTGCTTTCGCCTGTCCCCCACCTGGCTGCGGACATCGACTGGACGACTCAGGCCCGGCCTTACCGCGACGCCATCATGCAGTTCCTGGAGGCCAACTACCTGCCCGACCTCCAGGCCAACATCGTCGCCGAGCATTTCATCGACCCCCTCCACTTCCAGAACACCCTCAACAGCTATCTCGGCTCGGCCTTCTCGGTTCAGCCCACCCTGCTGCAATCAGCCTGGTTCCGGCCCCACAACCGCTCCGAGGACTTCGACAACCTCTACTTTGCCGGCGCCGGCACCCACCCCGGCGCCGGTCTCCCCGGCACCCTCGCCTCGGGCAAAATCGTGGCTGAATTGGTAGACAAGTAGATAGGTAGACAAGTAGGCAAGTAGGCAAGGCCCAAGAGTGCGCCAGAGGCTTGTTTCCTTGTCTCCTTGTCTACTTTTCTACCTCTTTCCTTGTTTCCTTGTCTACTTGTCTACCTGTTTCCTTGTCTACTCCTCTACTCCTCTCTCCTCTACCTCATCACCCACGGCAGATAGAACGACGGCCGCCCGGCGAAACTGAGCGAGGCGGCCGGGCGCAGGGCGGCGGTGTCGAAACTGGCGTAGATCAATCCCTGTTCACCCTGCGCGGCCACCGCCAGCCGGTCGCCCGCGGCCGAGTAGACGAACGCTCGCCCATCGGCCCGTTGCCGGGCATTGCCCAGATTGGCGAACCAGTAGCCATCGGCATCGACCAACGCCGCCAGCGGTAGCGACTGGCCTGCCGCGCCCTCGCCATCGGCATCCTGCAAGGTCAGGTGGAGGATGGCGCCGGCGGCCGGCGTAACGCCATCGACGGCGAAGACCCGGCCGTAGATGGTGTCGGGGGCAGGCGGGGCGGCCAGCGCCGGGATCGTGCGGAAACTGGCCGGCGGAGCGGCCGGCCCGCCCTCCCCGCCCGATACGATGCGGTAGAAATAGGTCGTATCCGGCTTGAGACCGGCCACGGTCACGAAGTGCGTGCGGCTGACGATGTCGTAGCCGCGGGCGTCGACGCCGAAGCTGCCCAGGGCAGCGGTCTCGCCATACTCCACAAAGCCGGTGGCGGGCTGCTCGCTCAGCCAGCTCAGGGTGGCGCTGCCCTCGCGCAGGTTGGCCAGTTGGAGGTTGCTGACGGCGACGGCCTCGGCGGGGATGGCGGCGGGCGGCTCGGCGGCTGCGGCGGCCTGGACGGCTTCGTCCGCGTCCGGCGGCGCTTGCGGCGTGATCACCCAGCTACCGTTCACGCGCAGGAAGTAGCCCTGATGCCGCTCGATGGCGAAATCCCCGAACGGCAAGCCGCAGATGTGGCCGCTCCAGCCGCTATCCAGCCAGCGGTCGATCTCCACGGCCGGCGCGCCCTGGCTGATGATCTCATCGCACAGGCTGGCGGCGGTGTAGGCGCCAGTGTGGGGGACGCTGATCGCATTCCAGCCGCTGTTCAAGGTCAGCGAGACCGGCTGTGTGACCGGCTCGCCCGCCAGATTCCAAACGCTGGCAGTGTTGTTGCGGACGAAATAGCCGCCGCCCAATGCCAGCCCGAAATCGTTGGCCGGCGCCGCGCAGGCGTGCCCGTCCCAACCGGCCTGATGCCAGCGATCGACCTCGACCAGCGCCCCGCCCTGTTGAGTGGCCTGGGTGCAGAGGCCAGCCGCCGTCAGGGGGGCGGACGGCGCCAGGGGCAGGGCGATGAAGCTCCAGCCGCGCTTGAGCGTCAGTTGGGCGATGTGGGCGCAATCGTCGGCCGGGCCGAGCAGCAGGTCGGGAGCCGGCCGGCCGGCGGCGGCATCGATGGCGGCCGGGCAGGCGACGCCATCCCGCCCGGCCCGCACCTCGATCTGCAGACGGTCGCCGGGGGCCGAATAGCCAAAGTAGCGCACCAAATTGCTGACGCGCGCGTTGCCCAGGTTGACCGACCAGTAGCCATTGGCGTCGGTAAGGGCCGATAGCGCCGCCGACCGGCCCGAACTGCCCTGGCCGTTGGCATCCTGCAAGCTGAGGAAGACGAGCGCGCCCGCCGCCGGGCCGCCGCCTGCCTGCAACACACGACCAAAGGCGGCGTCGGTGGCGGGCAGGGTCAGGGTGGGGCCGGTCTTGAAGCGGAAGAAGGCGCCGCCGTTGTCGGCCTGCGTGGGGCCGGAGCGGACGGCGAAGTAGTAGGTGGTGTTGGGCGTCAACCCGGTCAGGGTGACGAAATGGGCGTCATCGCGCACACCCTCCCCGCGCACATCGGCGGCCGTGCGGTGGACGTGGTTGGCGTCAGGGCCGAAGACGATGCTGCCATCGGCGACGACGTCGGTCAGCCACGAGATGGTGGCCGAGGCGTCGGTCAGATGGGTGGTGCGCACATCGGCAATTGTGGGCGTGGGTGCAACCACACTCACCTGCACGTGCAGCACCCGGCGCCCGTGTTGCGGGTCGTTGCTCAGCAGAATCAGGTGGGCGGCAAGGTCGGCAGGCGAGTCGCCGCTTTCGATGGCGACCTGCGCCACGGCCGTCCCGCCCGGATCGACCAGGCCCACATCCGGGGTCGCGCTCAGCCAGTCAACATCGCTGTACTCCTGGCAGCGCTCGTTCTCGCCGGGGTAGGCGAAGCAGATGGCCAGCCCGTTCGTCAGCCGCGGGGCATTGAAGCCAAAGCTCAGGCCGGTCTCGGCGTCGCCCTGGATGCCGACCGTGGCCGAACCACCATAGTTGTTGCTGGAACCGAATACCACATCCTGATACTGGAAGAGGATGTTGCCGTTGGCAAAGAGGATGGCCTGCCAGTTGCCGGGCTGAACGCCACTGAACGGCTGCAACTGGTAATACTCGATGATCAGCCGGTCCGCCTCGGCCAGAGTGTAGATGGCGCCTGGGCCGACGACCAGATCATCCCAGAACGGGGCGATGAAGGTGAGCAGGCCATCGAGGGTCGGGCCAGGGATGGGGGAGTTGTCGAATGTCACCATCCTGTCCTGGAAATAGAGGATGCCGTTGGACGAAACCGCCAGCCGGCGATAGTCCTGACCGTAGAACGGAAACGCGAACGGCAACTCCATCGGCCAGAAATAGGCGTCGTCCTTGCCAGTTAGCTGCGTGATCTCGGCCCCGCCTCCCCCGGCCGGCGGCGCAATCTCGACCCACTGATAATGCGGCCCGCCCTGGATGCGGTTGTCGCGCCAGGTATAGCCGAACAAGTCCGGCCCGCCCTGCGGTGGGATGGAGGGAGCGGAGGCCGGCTCCTTCTCGAGCAGGCGATAACTGAGGGTCTCGGCCCCGGTGTTGGTGAGCGTCACCGGTAGGGTCAGGCGCTCGCCCACCGCCATCGTCGCCTCGACGCTTGCCGGCGCAAGGGTCAGGCAAGGTTGCAGCAGTCGCAGGTCGAGGGCGAGGGGCGTGGTCGTCTGGCCGGTGATGGTGAGGCCGCCGGCAGAGGCGAACTCGTGTAGCGGATGACCGGCTACGACCGCATAGGGCGATTCGGCTGCCGGCAGCCAGAAGTGAAAGGCGCCGTTGGCGTCGCTCATCGTCTCGCGGATCACGCCGGTCGCACTGGTAACCTGCACTACGGCCTCTGGCAGCGGCGATGGCGCGGCATCGCAATAGCCCAGCCCCCTCAGCGACCCTTGCAACAGGCCGTAGGTGGGCGGCGGCGTCACCGTCATCGTCACCGGCAGGCTGGGTGAAGGGTAGGGGCTGTCTTCCTTGACCCGCAGCGCCGCCCGATAGACGCCCGGCTCGGGGATCTGAGCCTGGGCGGCGTCGAAGCTGAGGGTCAGGCCGACCTGGCCGTGGGCGGGCATGCTGCCAGAGACAGGGGCCACGCCGAGCCAGGGCGGGCCGGCGCTCGCATTCTGACACGGCAGGCCCAGATCGAGGAATTGATTGACGTCGTAGAAACGGATTTCGCCGAGATCGACCTCGTCGATGCCGCCTACAGCATGCAGCCGGTTGGCGACGCAGACAGACGCCGCCGCCACCACCGGGTAGACGAGGGCATGATCCTGGTTCACCCAGGCGCCGCCCGGCCACAGCGCCGGCTCGAAGGCCCAGGTGTCGCCAAAGGCCGTCCAGGGGGCGCCACCCCGCCCGCCGCCGCCGGCCACGTAGATCCGCTCGCCATACGAAAAGGCGTTGGCGCTCATGCGGGCATTTGGCACCGGTGGGCCGCTCGCGTCCCAGGTGTTGGTGGCCGGGTGATAACGCTGGACGGTGGCCGTCAGTCCCTGGCCGGCGACGCCGCCGCCGAGGACGAAGATGTAATCGTCGAACACCGTCACACCGGCGTAACCCACCGCCACCGGCATCTGCCCCGGCAGCAGCGACCACTCAGCCGTGACCGGGTCGTAGCGCCAGACGTCACCGCCTGACGAGCCGCCGAATGCGTAAAGGTTGCCGTCCAGCGCCGCCGAGATGGGCGTATCCACCACCGGCCAGGTGCTCAGCTGCCAGACGTCGGTGGCGACATCGTAGATCTGGAAGGCGTTGGTTTGAGCGTCGCTGGCAATTGAATAACCGCCCACCAGGTAGATGACATCGTCGATGCAACTGGCATTCATGTTCATCAGCGCCAGAGGCATATCCGCCAGCCGCGTCCACAGGTTCTGTAACGCATCATAACGCCAGGCGTCGCCGCGCGCCGAGGTATCGTCGGCCCCGCCGAACACAAACAGGTTTTCGCCATCACAGGTCGTCGCAGCCGCCCGATAGGACCGGCCGCCAGGGAAGGGATCGAGCAGCGCCCAACCGTTGGCCGCCAGCTCGGGCCGGTCAGACACAGCCCAACCACCTGCCGGCTCGCCGGCCTGGCCTCCTGTCCCCACCGGGCCGCGGTCGAAGGGATGGCTGGAGGGCCGGGTCTTGATCGCGGCCGGGGCGACGCTCTGCGCCCGCACAGCCGCCATCGCCGGCGGGCGAATGCTGGCTTCCCACTCGACCTGCCGCCCGCCCTCGTTCTTCAGCAGCAGCGAGGCCGTCGCCGTCGTCCCCCACTCCACTGCCACCGCCAGACGGTCCGGTTGAAACGCCAACCGGCCGGCGGGCAGGCGGAAATCCTGGCGAACGACGCCCCCGGCCATCACCGTGGGCCGCTCGACCAGCGGGCTGTAGCCGCCAGCCAGCGTGGCCGTCATCGCCGCCGAACCGGCCGGCGCGAAAAGCTGGTAGTAGCCATCGGGCAGCGACAGGTCGGCCGGGGTGGCGACGGTGGTCGTGCTCGACCCGCCGGCATGGCTCACCCTGGCGCCGTTCAGCCCTGTGTTCAGGTTGGCGTCGAGGACATGCCCCACCACCAGCCCACCTGCCTCCGGGTCGCAGCCGCCATAGATGGCGATGTCATCGACATAGTAACCCGACAAGGTGACGCTGCCATCGCTGCGCAGGTTGAAGGCGATCTTGAAATTCGAGACGGCGAAGCTGGCATCCAGCTGCGCAGTGTACTGGCGCCAGCTCGAATCCACCCGGCCGGAGACCGGACCCAAAACCCGCGTCCAACTGACGCCGCCATCCTTGCTGACCTCGACCGTGGCTGTGTCGAAGCCGGATTCCGTTTCCAACCACTGCCACCACGCCACCGTCATCGGGCTGCCCTGGAAGGAACGCAGATCGATGGGCGGCGAAACGAGATAGCCGTCTTCGCCGTTGCCATAACTCCCACTCAGGTTGGTGGCCCAGAGTTTCGTCCCTGAGTGGGCGCTGCCAGGCCCGCTGCTGGGGACGCCCCATTCCCACGAGGATGGCGCCACCTCGACCTCGTAAAAGCCGCCGTCGTTGGCCTCGAACGATTCACGGAGGGCGAAGCGAGGCCGATAGCCCGGTGCGGTGCAGTCAGCCCGATCGGGCAAGAGGGCGAAATTCTGGACGCGGGTTGCTTCGGCAAGGGTGAAGGAACGCGACGCCGGCACATAGCCGCCGTTGACGGCGCTCACCACCAACGAGTAGCTCTGGCCGATAAAGAGGTCGAGGCGATATTCGCCGGTGGCGGGATTGGTGAAGATGGGGCCGTTGGGATAGCCCGCGATCTCGACCCTGGCATAGAGCGGCCAACCCTGGCCGCCGCCATCGCTCACCACGCCGCTGAGGGTGAGGCTGGGCAGCGGGGTGAGGCCGACATCCTGGCCGAGCGCGCCGCCATTCGGAACCACCAGGCTCAGATTCACCGGCCCGAAACCGTAGGCGCTGACGCCGAGCGTCTGGCTGCCGGCCGGGACGCGCAGGAAACGATAGCGGCCGTCGGCGTCGGTCTCGGCGCTGAAAGCGCCCAGTTGCAGATGCGCCCGCGCCACCGGCGCGCCCGTGCTGGCGTTCGTCACCCGGCCCTGCACACCGCCGGCGGGGCTGCTGATGCAGCTGGGGAAGCGGAAGGCGCCGACCCGCGTCTGCCAGTCCTGGGTCGAGGTGGTCTGATAGTATTCCTGCGTATACCAGAAGGTGCAGTCATCAGTCGGGTCCACCGTCATCAGGCTGTAATCGCCCCAACGCCCGTAGATGCTGAGTTGCGAACCGGCCCCCGGCTGCATCGTCACCTCGGCCTGCGCCAGCACCCCGGCCGGGTCGTCGGCCAGCCGCCCGGCATAGCGGATGGACGGGTAGACGGTGGTGCTGGCGGCGCTGTAGCCCAAGGCAAGGTTGCCGCCCGCGTCCATGGCCACGCTCCCCATCCAGCGGCTGGTGCTGTCCGGGGCGTAAGTCCCCTGCTGCTGGATGCTCCAGTCGCCCTGCTGACGACGCAGTTCGTACCAGCGGATGCCGGCGCGGGCGTTGCCGACGGCGACGGTGTGGTTCAGGACCAGCGCCTGGTGGTCGCCGAAGTTGCGATAGGCGGCGCGGTACATCAGGCGGTCGGAGATGGCGTCGAGATAGGATTCGGAGCCGACGCCGGGTTGCGGCAGGCAGCTGCGGGTGACGCAGATGAGGCCATCGAAGGGCGCCACCGCCAGGGGCGTCTGCGCAGGCGCCAGCGTCGTGTTGGCAGGGTCGGCCCAATCGACCGCAAGTTGCCAGATCTGCAATCGATCCGCCGGATCGCCCTGGTCGTCGTCGCTGATCTGCACCAGGAAATTGGGCGTCCCGGCTGGCGGCGGCAGCACACCATCCATATCGGCCGGCAACATGCCACCCAACCGGGGGTCGGTGGCGAACAGGTCGAAGTAGATCATCCGCGCCGGTTGCCCGGCCAACATCTTGTCGCGCTCGAAAACCACCACCCCCTGCCCCGCCCACTCTTCATTGGGCGTAAAGACGAACTGGTTGGCGGTCATATAGTAGCCGTCCGGCCAAACCCCGAATTTGGGGTAGTCGTTCAGCTTGGTCGGATGATAGAGGAAGGCGTAGCGATACCAGGCGCCGGTGGGGTTGCCGGTGGTCGAGATGGCGATGCACTGGTAGAAGGGGCCTTCGGGGAAGTTGGGCAGGGCAAACTGGCTCATCAACCAGCGGTCGGCGAGCTGGTCGTAGAGCACCACCGGGTCGCCGTCGTTGCTGGTCTGGCAAGGGCCGCCAAAGCCCTGCCACAGGGTGTTGATGCCCGCCGGCCCATACAGCCTGTTCCCGGCCTTGTCCCAGATGGCAAAGGAGATGTTGACCATCTGCACAAAGTGGTCGGGGCCGACATCGCCGATGGTGTCGGGCGGCAGCACCTGATCGACATTGCTCACGCCCTCGAAGGTTAGAAACGGCGCGGGCATGGCCGCCTGGCCGGGCGAGGTCTGCAACACCGGGTCGGGCGCGGATGATCCGGCAGCCGCAGCATCGCCGCGACCCAGCAGGGGTCGAACGGGAAGCGGAGCGCGGCCCGGTTCGGCCGCGAGGGGCGGCAGGAAGGCCAACGGCGGCGAGACATCGTAATGCGCTGCCGAACTGATCTCAGGCGACACTGGCGCCGAGGGAACAGCTGATCCCTCGCCTGCTCCAGCTTGCGCCTCTATCCGGGAGCCGGCCGCTGCCAGGATCAAGACAGCCAGCACGACCGCTGCCGCCAACGCACTCTTGCCCACGCTTTGAGTTTTCATGGCCTCCTCCTCGAGCGCCACAACACAAGACTGGAAGAAAAGTTACCCGAAGTATACTGCAAAGTCCGGCCGGCGTCAATATCCTTTGCGGCCCGACCGATGGTATGATCTGCCTGCTCATCCACTCCCCTTTTCCCCGCCTTCCTGCCATGCACCCAGCCACCCATCCCACCGCCCTCCGCGTCCAAGAGGCCGGCCGCGCCCTCGGCCTCGACCTCGACGTGCTCGAATTCGACGCCAGCACCCGCACCGCCGAAGAGGCTGCCGCCGCCGTCGGCTGCACCGTCGGCCAGATCGTCAAATCGCTCGTCTTCTCTGTGGCCGGCAAGCCGGTCATCTGCCTGGTCTCGGGCAGCAACCGGCTGGACGAGCGCAAACTGGCCGCCTGGGCCGGGGTCGGGCGCAAGCAGGTGGAGCGGGCCGATGCTGAAATCGCCCGCACTGCCACCGGCTACGCCATCGGCGGCGTCGCCCCCTTTGGCTATCCCCAGCCCTTGCCCGTGCTCTGCGACGAGGACTTGTTCCAGCACGAGGTCATCTGGGCGGCGGCGGGCACGCCCAACGCCGTGTTCGAGACCACGCCCCAGGCATTGGCGGCGGCGACGGGGGCGGTGGTCGCGTCACTGGCGCTGCAACAGGAACGCGTTTGACGCCGCCCGCCGCGCCTGATACACTACTGGCAGATTTTCGGAAAGTCTGTCACGGAGACAAGGAAGCAGAAACGATGACGACCGCCACGGTTCAGATTCGCAGAAAAGGGGTGATCACCCTCCCCGGCAAGATCAGAAAAACCCACGGCCTCGAAGAAGGAGACATCCTGAGCTTCACCGACTTGAGCGAAGGGGTTTTCCTATTGACCGCCAAACCTTCAGAAGCAGCGCGAACGGGAGACAAAGTCGCCCACGCTTTGGAGGATGCCGGCGTCACCTTGGAGGAACTGCTGGAGACACTGGAAGAGGAGCGCCGAACGTATTATCAGGAACACTATGCCCAGGTTCAACCTGTTCCTGGATAGCAGCGCCCTCATCGCTGGCGTCATCTCGAGTTCCGGAGCCGCGCGCGCCCTGCTGCAATTCGCCGAAGCAGGGATCATCGTCATCACCATTTCCGAACAAGTGGTGGTCGAATCTGAGCGCGCCATCGCTCGCAAGGCGCCAGTCGCGTTGGTCTTTTTGCGCCAGACACTACGACAGACTGGCCTGCGCATTGTACCTTCCCCCTCAGCCGCGGAGGTGGCTTCGCATGCTGACATCATTCGCGATCCCACTGATGTCCCCATTGTCGTCGCGGCCATGAGCGCCGCGGTCGACTTTCTTGTCACACTCAATCGTCACGATTTCATCGACGACCCTGAAGTATCAGTACGATCCGGCCTGCGCATTGGCGCACCTGCCGACGCCCTGCGTTGGCTTCGCGCCCAAGTTGGCGTGAATTGACTTATCTTTGCAACATCGTCGTGCTTTGCGATAAAGATCCCTCATGCCCACCCCCACCATCCCCCGTTACGATACCGGCGGCTTCGCCCACCTGCCCCACCTGCTCGCGTCCGCCTTCGCTGGCCAGGGATCGCCCGTGCTCGACGACGCCGGGCTGGCCGGCCCGTTCGAGAATGTCGTCTTCTTGTTGGTCGATGCCTTCGGCTGGCGCTTTTTCGAGCAATTCGCCGACAGCTATCCCTTCCTGCGGCGCCTGGCAGCTGGCCACCTGGCCCGACTCACCTCGCAGTTTCCCTCCACCACCGCCGCCCACCTGACGACGCTGGGGAGCGGCAAAGAGGTGGGGCAGCACGGCGTCTTCGAATGGCAGTACTACGAGCCGCAGCTCGACGCCATGATCGTGCCGCTGCTGTTCTCTTTTGCCGGCGACACCGTCCCCGAAACCCTGCGCGCCACCGGCGTCGAGCCCGGCCGCCTGTTGCCAGAGATGGCTTTCTTCGGCTCGCTGGCACAGCATGGCATCCAGCCCCATGTCTTCCTGCCCGAGATCTACGCCCACTCCTCCTATTCGCGGACGCTGACCCAGAACACCACCTCCATCCCCTACAAAACCCTGCCCGAGGCCCTGGTCAACCTGCGCCGCCTGCTCCTGGAAGCACCTGCTCCCCCCTCCCCGCGACTCTTTTTCCTCTATATCGACGAGATCGACGCCATCTGCCACCGCTACGGGCCGGGGTCGCCCTATCTGGCGGCCGAGGTCGACGCCCTCTTCACCCAACTCGAACGCATCTTCTGGTCGGGATTGGAGGGACATGCCGGGAAGACGCTCCTGCTTCTCACCGCCGACCACGGCCAGATCGAGGTCAATCCGGCCGCCACCATCTACCTCAACCTCTCGCCCCACTTCGCCCGCCTGCAGCCCTTGCTGGCGCAAAACCGCCGCGGCCAGACCCTGACGCCGGGCGGCTCCGCGCGCGATGTCTTCCTCTACACCCGGCCCGGCCTGGCGGATGAGGCCGCGGCGGTGATCGAAACCATCGTCGCCGGCCGCGCCGACGTGCGCAAAACCGCCGAGCTCATCGCCGGCGGCTACTTCGGCCCCGCGCCCGTCTCGCCGCGCCTGAACGAGCGCATGAGCGATCTCGTCATCCTGCCGCATCCGGGCGAGGCCGTGTGGTGGTACGAGAAAGACCGCTTCGAGCAGAAATTCTACGGCCACCACGGCGGCCTCACGCCGCAAGAACTGGAAATCCCCTTGCTTCTTTACCGTCTCTCTTGATCGATCGGCGAAGGACGCGAAGGAACGCGAAGGAACTCGAACAGGGTTGAAATCCTTCGCGCAGCTTAGCGTCCTTCGCGGATCCCCCCTCCAAGGACTTCTCTGACATGCGCTCTGACATCATCAAAAAAGGCATCGAACGCGCTCCTCATCGCAGCCTGCTACGCGCCACCGGCGTCAAGGATGAAGACTTCGGCAAACCGTTCATTGCCATCGCCAACAGCTACGTCGACATCATCCCCGGCCATGTGCACCTGGACAAGTTCGGCGTCATCGTCAAAGACGCCGTGCGGTCGGCCGGCGGCGTGCCGTTCTTGTTCAACACCATCGGCGTCGATGACGGCATCGCTATGGGGCATTTCGGCATGAAGTACAGCCTGCCCAGCCGGGAGATCATCGCCGACAGCGTGGAAACGATGGTCAACGCCCACCAGTTCGACGCACTGATCTGCATCCCCAATTGCGACAAGATCGTGCCTGGCATGTTGATGGCCGCCATGCGCTGCAACATCCCCACCATCTTCGTCTCTGGCGGGCCGATGTACGCCGGGCGCACTGCCGACGGCCAAACGGTGGACCTGATCTCTGTCTTCGAGGCGGTGGGGTCCGTCTCGGCCGGGGCAATGAGCGAGCAGCGATTGTTGGAGATCGAACGCGTGGCCTGCCCCACCTGCGGCTCCTGCTCCGGCATGTTCACCGCCAACAGCATGAACTGCCTGTGCGAGGCCCTGGGCATCGCCCTGCCCGGCAACGGCACGGCCATGGCCTTAAGCCCCGAACGCGAGGCCCTGGCCCGGCAGGCGGCGCACCAGATCATGTGGCTTCTAGACAGAGACATCCGCCCGCGCGACATCGTCACCTCGGCCAGCATCGACAACGCCATGGCCTTGGACGTGGCCATGGGCGGTAGCACCAACACCGTGCTGCACACGCTGGCCCTGGCCATCGAGGCCGAGGTCGAATACCCCATCCATCGCATCGACGCCATCAGCCGGCGCACGCCCAACATCTGCAAGGTCTCGCCCTCCAGCCACTACCACATCGAGGATGTGCTCAAGGCGGGCGGGATCAGCGCCATCCTGCACGAGCTGAGCCAGAAGCCGGGGGCGCTGAATCTGGACTGCATCACCGTCACCGGCCAGACGTTGGGCGAGAATATCGCCGGCCACGCCAGCCAGGACGCCGACTGCATCCGCAGCATCGATAACGCCTACAGCGCCGAAGGCGGCCTGGCTGTCCTCTTCGGCAACCTGGCCCCTGATGGTTGCGTGGTCAAGACCGCCGGCGTCAAACCAGAAATGATGACGCACACCGGCCCGGCCATCATCTACGAAAGCCAGGAAGACGCCTGCGCCGGCATCCTGGCGGGCGAAGTCAAGGCCGGACACGTGGTCGTCATCCGCTACGAGGGGCCGAAGGGCGGGCCTGGGATGCAGGAGATGCTCTCGCCGACCAGCTACATCATGGGCCAGGGCCTGGGCAACAGCGTGGCCCTGATCACCGATGGCCGCTTCTCCGGCGGCACGCGCGGGGCCTGCATCGGCCATGTCAGCCCCGAAGCCGCAGCCGGCGGCCCCATCGGACTGATCGAACCCGGCGACCTGATCACCGTCGATATCCCCCATCGCCAGCTCAACCTGCATGTGGACGAGGCTGAGTTGGCCCGCCGCCAGACCGTCTGGCAGCCCATCGTCCGCCAGAACCTGCCCCGCTACCTGAGCAAGTATGTGCGGATGGTGACGAGCGGCAGCCAGGGCGCCGTGTTGCAGTGGTAGAACTGCCGCCAAGAGCACGCGGATGGACGCGGATCGATCTGATTTCGACCAGCCGATGGCAATGACCGAGCACATGCGACGGTTGATCGCCGGCGCGGTGGCAGAGGTCGATCGGCGGCAAATCGAGATGTCGCGGCACCTGACGCCGGCGCAACGATTCCGGCAAGCGCTGTCCATGATCGAGCTAGCGGAGGGAGTGGGCGCCTATCGCCTTCGCCAATGCCGCCCCGATCTCAGTGAAGCCGAGGCGCTACGCATCATCAGGAGTCGGAACCTCGATGCCTGATGATGGCATGCCATTTGCTGAATTCGTTCAGCTCGTCTTGGATGCCCTCGATGCCGCTGATGTAAAGTATCTGATCGGCGGCGCTGTGGCTGTTTGGGCCTGGGGCGAGCCTCGCACCACCCGCGATCTCGATCTCGTCATCGAGTTGCCGTTCGAGTCGATGCTGGCGCTGTCGCAGGAATTGAAGAGGCGCGACATGCTGGTTCCGGTCGAGACGATGATCGATCTGATGATCGAAGCCCGCGCCGACCTGCCCATCTCGGCCATCCACGTGTTCTCCGGTTACAAAGCCGAGTTCTTCCTGCTCAAGCCGGCGGACGAGTTCCGGCAGGCCTGTTTGCAGCGTCGCCGCCTGGTCGATCTCGGCCCACCGCTGGGCCAGGTCTACGTCCATTCGCCCGAAGATCTGATCCTCAACAAGCTGCGCTACTTCCAGATCAGCCAACAGCCCAAGCATGTACGAGACATCGCCAGCGTCATCCTGAATCTCGACCAAGAACTCGATGCTGCCTACATCGATCACTGGATCCAGTCACTTGGCCTGGTCGAACCGTGGCGGGAAGTCCAGGGCCGCGTGGCCCAGCTACGCAACAGGGCCTTTTGACCCCTCGCCACGATCACCCTATCCATCGGAGGAACCCATGCTCAAAACCCTCACCCCTCCCGCCGTCGATGTCGAACCCACCTGGGACATCGCCAACCTCTTTCCCGCCCAGGGCCAGTGGGACGTGGAAGAGTACCTGGCGCTCGACAGCAATCACCTGATCGAGTTCTCGAACAAAAACCTGGAGGTCCTACCGATGCCGACATGGTCCCACCAGCGGTTGGTCATTGTGCTGTTTCAGTTATTGGCACAATTCGTCAGCAGACAACACCTGGGCGAGGTCATCCTCGCCCCCTTGCGCATCCAGCTGTGGCCGGGCAAGTTCCGCGAGCCGGACATCGTGTTCATGCTGATCGAGCACGCCGACCGCCGAGGCGAGGACTTTTGGCGGGGCGCCGACCTGGTGATGGAGATCGTCAGCCCGACCGACCGGCAGCGCGACCTCGTCACCAAACGACGCGAATACGCCCTTGCCGGCATCCCGGAATACTGGATTGTGGATGGCGAGCAGCAATCGATCATCGTCCTCACACTGGCGGGCGAGAGCTATCAGGTACACGGGGCCTTCGAGCCAGGCCAGCAGGCGGATTCGGTGCTGCTGCCGGGGTTCGTGATCGACGTTGCCGAGGTCTTCGCTGCCGCGCGCGCCTGATCGAGTCATCATCTAGCCCACACTATGAATCAATGCTTCTATTGCGGTGGAGAGTCATTAGAGCAACTCACCGCCTTCGTCTACGAAGATGACGACCAATTCTGGATCGTCCGCAATGTGCCAGCCTTTGTGTGCAGGCGTTGTGGCGAGAAAGAGTACACGCAGCAAACCACACAGCTGGTGTTGGCGCTGCTGAGGCAACCTCCGCGCCAGCGAGAGATCCTGCATGTGCCGGCCTACGAACTGGCGCCGGTCTGAAAGTATCAGCCCAAGAAACTCCATTCCATGACCAAACGCCTCGTCCCTGTCGCTGGCAACATCGCCGCCGGCAAAACCTCGCTCACCTCACTTGGCCTGGTCGAACCGTGGCGGGAAGTTCAAGACCGCGTGGCCCAGCTACCCAACAGGGCCTTGTCACCCCTCGTCGCGACCACCCCATCCACCGGAGGAACCCATGCTCAAAACCCTCACCCCTCCCGCCGTCAATGTCGAACCCACCTGGGACATCGCCAACCTCTTCCCCGCCCAGGGCCAGTGGGACGTGGAGGAGTATCTGGCGCTCGACAGCAATCACCTGATCGAGTTCTCGAACAAAAACCTGGAGGTCCTACCGATGCCGACGCAATCGCACCAACTGCTTGCATTCCTTCTCTTCCGGCTGTTGGAACGATTCGCGCACCCGCAGAGACTGGGGCTGGCGCTATTTGCCCCCTTGCGCATCCAACTGTGGCCTGGCAAGTTCCGCGAGCCGGACATTGTGTTCATGCTGAACGAGCACGCCGACCGCCGGGGCGAGGACTTTTGGCGGGGCGCCGACCTGGTGATGGAGATCGTTAGTCCGACCGACCGGCAGCGCGACCTCGTCACCAAACGCCGCGAATACGCCCTTGCCGGCATCCCGGAATACTGGATTGTGGACGGCGAGCAGCAATCGATCATCGTCCTCACACTGGCGGGCGAGAGCTATCAGGTACACGGGACCTTCGGGCCAGGCCAGCAGGCGGGTTCGGTGCTGTTGCCGGGATTCGTGGTCGACGTTGCCGAGGTCTTCGCTGCCGCGCGTGCCTGACTATGACCAAACGCCTCGTCCTCGTCGCTGGCAACATCGGCGCCGGCAAAACCTCGCTCACCGAACGCATCGGCGCCCGCCTGGGTTGGCAGACCAGCTTCGAATCGGTGGCCGACAACCCCTACCTGGCCGATTTCTACGCCGACATGCGGCAGTGGTCGTTCCACTTGCAGGTCTTCTTCCTCGGCCATCGGGCCGAACAACACCTGGCCCTGGCCCGCAGCCCGCAATCTGCCATTTCCGACCGCTCGATCTACGAGGACGCCTTCATCTTCGCCCGCGCCCTGCACGAGTTGGGCAATCTGAGCGAGCGCGACTACCTGGCCTACCGCCATGTCTACGATCTGCTCGTTGCCAACCTGCCCCGCCCCGACCTGCTCATCCACCTCGACGCGCCGGTCGAAGTGCTGATGCAGCGCATCCACCGCCGCGGGCGGGCCATCGAAGGCGGGATCACAGCCGAATATCTGTCGCTGCTGCGATCGTTCTACCGCGAGTGGCTGGAAACCTTCGACCTCTGCCCCGTGCTCACCATTCGCTCGCAAGACCTCGACTTCGTCCACAAACCCCACCACCTCGACATCGTCATCCGGCGCATCCATGACCGGCTGGCCGGGCAAGAGGACGTGGTCTTTCCTGACAATGGACGCCCGGAACCATGACCATCTTTTTCTACAACGCCGATGAGCCATACGGCGCCCTTTCCAACTTCTCTCGCTACGGCTTCATGTTGGATGGCCTCGACTGGCCGACCTCCGAGCACTACTATCAGGCGCAGAAATTCACAAATCCGGCTGACTTCGAGGCCGTGCGCCAGGCTCGCTCCGCCTTTGTCGCCCGCAGGATGGGCAACGACCATAGCCGCCCCATCCGCCCCGACTGGGATGAGATACGCGAGGAAGTCATATGGCGGGCCAACTACGCCAAATTCAGCGCCAACCCAGAAGCGCGAGCAAAGTTGCTATCCACCGGGACCGAAGAACTGGTCGAGGCGTCGCCATACGACGATTTTTGGGGACAAGGCTCGAACAAAGACGGCCAGAATCGCTTTGGCAAGCTGCTGATGCGCCTGCGGGCGCAACTCCAGGGGGCCGAGACGTGAGGTCACAGCAAATCGGTCTGCTCATCGTTGGAAGCGGGCTTGTGCTGGTGGTGATTGGCTTGGTCGTCTGGGCAGGTGGGCTGGCCTGGTTCGGCCACTTGCCTGGCGACATCCGCATCGAGACCGAGAACGTCAAGGTGTACATCCCCCTGGCCTCGATGCTCCTTGTTTCGCTTGCCCTCAGCCTTGTCCTTGCCCTCATCAACCGCCTCCGCTAAACAAGACCCATTTGGCCCTTTTGTCCCTTCCTTTTACAATGTGACCTCCACTATGGCGCCAATAACAAATAACCAATCTCCAATCCCCGCCCCTCGATGCCCGACCCCGCCCTTCTCAAGAAACGCCGCCTCCTGACTGACCAGCGCGCCCTGGTGCTCAACTCGCCCACCGGCTATCTCGACCGCCTCACACCGCCGCCTGATAGCGTCATCCTGGATCCCGAGCCTGCCGCTGGCGTCAGCTACGACTTCGTCCAGGTCTTCGTCCGCAACAGCGGCGAACTGGCCCACTGGCTGCCCATCGCCCGCCAAACCGCCCGCTACGACGGCATCCTTTGGGTTTGCTACCCCAAACTCAGCGCCAAAGTCCTCTCCGACCTTTCTCGCGACCGCCTGTGGGATCTGACGAAGCCGACCGGCCTCGCCCCCGTCACCCAGATCGCCCTCGACGACACCTGGTCCGCCCTCCGCTTCCGCCCCGCCGAACGCGTAGGCGCAGGCAAGGCCTAACCGCAACCGCATGAGCGAAGAACGCAGCAACGAAACCTGGCTGGCCGACCTGCAAGCCAGCGACCGCAGACGCGACGCCGCCATCCAGGACCTCTTGGCCTGGCTGGAACGGCGTCTGTTCTTCTATTTGCGCGAGCGCAGCGACCTGCGCGGGCTTGGCGAAGACGAAATCCGGCATCTGGCGGGCGACTTCGCTCAAGAGAGCGTTCTCATCATCCTGGACAAGCTCGAACAATTTCAGGGGCGCAGCAAATTCACCACCTGGGCGGCAAAAATCGCTGTCCACCAGGCCCTGGGAGAACTTCGCCGCGCCCGCTGGCGCGACCTCTCGCTCGACGCACTCACTGCCGAGGGCCAACTCGACCCTTCCTATCTGGCCGCCGACCCCACCACGCCCGAAGACACAAGTATGCGTCGAGCCGTGGTGGATACGGTCATGAATGTGATGCAGACCGAGCTGAGCGAACGCCAGCGCACCGCCCTGATGGCCCGCCTGGTGCAAGGCGTGCCCATCGAAATCCTGGCCGAACAAATGGGCACCAACGCCAACGCCCTCTACAAGCTCATCCACGACGCGCGCAAACGTTTGCGCTACCGCCTGCTGGAACGCGGGGTCAGCCCCGAGGAAGTTCTGGCCACGTTTGCCTGATGTAAGAAGCCCCGGCAGCACTACGTCTTGAGACCGATGAACACAGCGCCGCCCATTCCCCTCGACACCACCGCCGCCCTCAAGAAGCTCATGCGCATCCTCAGCCTGACCGAGGAGCGCGAGCTTTCCTGCGATGAAGCCTTCGATCTGGTCGACGCCTACCTGGAGCTTGAGGAGGCGGGGGAAAATGTGTTGGGGCGCTTTCCACAGATCGCCCACCATCTGCGGCTGTGCGGCGATTGTTGGGATGAATATCTGGCTCTGCGAGAGTGTCTGGAACAGCAGGGGGAGGTGTGAGGGGGGGCGAGGTTCCGTGTTCCGTGTTCGGTGTTCCGTGGTGCGTGTTGCGTGGTCGAGGCGAGAGGTACTCTCGTTATGGTATGGAGATTCGTGGTCGGCTTCGCCCTTATGGAGGGATGGCGACCACGTCGGTGCGGTCGAGCAGGGTGAGCAGAAGCCGATGATAGCCTGGCGTCAGGTGTTCGAAAAAGCTGGTTGCGCCCGTGTGCAAGCACAGATCGAAATCTTCCCACGCTTCGACGCCAACCACCCGACCTCCACCCACTTCTTCCCCAACCTCGATCACCGCCCACGGCGTCTCGAAGCGAGGGCCGGGGCTTTCACCCTTGATCCAGCACTCGACCAACCTGCCGTCGATGTCGATTCGGTGATCTCGAAGCCCAAGCAGGTTATCAGAGTTGGTTTCAGGCTCATCGACGGCCATTCGCTCACTTCCTTCAGCCATGGATCTTTCAGGTAGAACGGCTATCGTCACCGGCGGGGCGCAACGCATAGGCAAGGCGCTGGTCCTGGCGCTGGCGGCGGCCGGCTGCGATATCGTGCTCCATTATAACGGCTCTCACGACGCCGCCCAACAAACGGCCGCCGAAGCCCGCAGCCTGGGTGTGCGTGTGCTCGTCCATCGGCTCGACCTGAGCCGGATCGAGACCCTCAGTTCGCTGACTGCCATCGCCGGCGTTTCCCTCGCCCCGGCCAGCATCCTGATCAACAATGCCAGCGGCTTCGCCAAAGACACGTTGAGCGATCTCACCCTGGAAAGCTGGACGGCCACCCTCCAGACCAGCCTACGGGCGCCCGTCTTCCTCACCCAGGCCTTCGCCCGCGCCCTGCCGCCCACCCAGCAGGGGGCCGTGATCAACATCACCGATTGGCGCGTGGAACGGCCCTACAAGACCCACCTCAGCTACACCATCGCCAAGGCCGGGCTGGATGCCTTCACCCGCGCCGCCGCCCTGCACCTGGCCCCCCGCATCCGCGTCAACGCCATCGCCCTCGGCGCCATGCTGCCCCCACCCGACCGCGACCAGGCCTATCTGGATGCCATCGCCGCCCGGCTGCCGCTCCAACGCGCCGGCGGCGCCGAGGTCGTAGCCGACGCCATGCTATTTTTGCTGCAAAACGACTTCGTGACCGGCGAAATCGTGCGTTTGGATGGCGGCGCGCATTTGGTGTAGCGGTTATTGGAGGTTGGGGATTGGAGATTGGAGATTGGAGATTGAGTTCAATCTCCAATCTCCAATCCCCCTAATCGTGTCTTATCAACAGATCGAGCGCAGCATCCGGGTCGCGCAGGAGAAGGCGGGCGTCGAGGTGGAGGATCGATTCGCCAGGGCCGTAGGTGGGGCGGGGTTCATCCAACTCGTCCCAGGCCGGCTCGTCGATGTAAAGCGTCAGCCGGCCGTCTGGCCCGAACAAGGCCAGGTCGGCCTCGGGCCGGTCGCCCATCTCCACCGGATACCAGCACTCCACCGCCAGCCCGCGCTCTCTCACCGCCGCATAGAGTCTGTCGCGAGCAGCGGAGCGTAGCCACAGGTCCTTGACCTCGCCGGCCCGGAACAGGCGGTCGAGGGTGGTGTAGATGAAGGTCAGCCGCGGGTGGGTGTGGTTCGGGATCGGGCGGTCGAGGTTTTGTAAATCGCCGATCTCCAGTTTGAAGTATTGCTCAGCGGCGCGGGGGTGGTCGCGTTCATCGGGCAGCAGGTCGGCGCGGGTGAGCAGATGGTAACGGAGGATGGGGGCGTAGCAGCGGATACTCTGGCCCTCCGGCCCGAAGGCGGCCGTCTGGTACAGGGCCAGGTATTCGGCGGCAATCTGGCGCGGGGCGCGGCCAACGGGGATGCGGTACCAGTGCCGGTCGCGAGCCAGGGCCAGGTCGCGGGTGTTGTTCACCACCGCTACCAGCACGGGCGTCCAGGCGTCGTCGGGGTGAGGACGATAGGTGGGGCGGTCGGGGGCAAGCTGCACGGCGGGGCCTCAGTTGACTTCGTATCGCTCGGCCACATCCGGCGCCAACGCGGCCAGGTGCTGCCGGAACTGGAGCAGGGCCAGGTCACGGGCTTTGGCTTCGATCATGGCGTCGAAGGGGCGCAGGGACGGGAGCGAGCGCAGGAAATCGATCACGGGAAAGGGGTTGAGGTAATGGCTGTGGCGGTTGAGCCGCGGGGGGTGGGGCTGGCCGCGGCTGTCGCGCACCATCTCGGTGGCGGGGGTGGCCAGGTGGATCTTGGGGGTCTGCTCGGCCGGCCAGGTGTTCAGACAGGCGGCCAGGGCGTCGGCGGCGGGGGTGCGGCCAGGATTGAACAACAGGTGGTGGAGAAGGTCGAAGACGAGGGGGATGCCGGTGCGCCGGTGGACGCCCAGGCAGTCCTCCACCCCGAATTGCCGGTCATCGTGCTCCAGGGCCAGCCGGGCGGCGGTGGACGGCGGCAGGGCCTCGAACCCACGCTCGAAGTCGTCCAGCGCCAGGCGGCGATCCTGCCAACCGCCGCCAATGTGGACGACGATGACGGTCTCCGGCCCCAACCCCATGCCGTCGAGCAGGGCGGCCAGCCCGTCCAATTCGGCCCCCGCCCGCGCCCGGCGCACGGAGTCGGGCGCGTTCAGCAGCACATGGGCGCCGGCATGAAAGCTGAGCCGCAGGTCGAGCCGGCGGGCCAGATCGCCAACGGCGGCCAGTTCGGACGCGCACTCGTCGATCTGGTGGTGGAACTGGGGCAAAGCGGGATGGGTGAGGTAGGGGGCCAGGTCGTCGCTGAGCCGGTACATGCGGATGCGCTGGCCGTGGAGATAGAGGAAGAGGTCGCGCAGATAGGCCAGGCTGACCGAAAGGTGGGGGTGGTTCTGCCAGCGGCGGCTGTCGTGGCTGCGTAAGCCAGGACGGGCGAGGACGGAAACAGGGAAGCCGAGACGCATGAGGGGGCAGGTGGCAGGTGGCAGGTGGCAGGTCGCAAGTGGAGCGTCACGCCTCACGTTTCACGGAACACGCAACACGCCTCACGTTTCACGTTTCATGCCTCACGTTTCGCAATCCGCAATCCACAATCCGAAATAGGAGGACTTCGAGGCCAAGCCAGAGGAGGACGAAGGCAAAGCCGACCAGCAGGGCCAGCCCGGCCAGCGCGGCTGCCGATACCACACCGCCATCGTCGGCCAGCACAAGGAGGGAGAAGATGGCCATCGCCACGGCCAGCAGCAAAGGCGCCAGGAGAAAGCAGCGCCTGATCCGCTCAGGTGACTTGCCCCGGCTCCAAAGCAGCAAGCCAAGGACGACCGGCAGGTAGGGGATGGCCCAGATGAAGGCCGAGACAAGGGCAAAACCCAGGACGGCGCCTAAGAACTCGGGCAGCCGGCTGAGAACGCCCGACAGCAGGAGCGCCAGCGATGGCAGGATGAAAGGGGCGACCAGGCCGAGACGGTAGAAGGTGCGGCGCGACATGGCGCAGATGATAGCGGAAGCCCCCTTTTTTGCCAATCGCGTCCCCAGGCAGTACCATCCCGCTTATGCCAAGACTTTTCGCCTTTCTGCGCGCCATCAACGTCGGCGGCCACACCGTCAAGATGGATCATCTGCGCCATCTGTTCGAGTCCCTTGGCCTGGGTGCAGTCGAGACCTTCATCGCCAGCGGCAATGTCGTGTTCGAGACCGACGAGACTGATTTGCAGGCGCTCGAGCGCACGCTCGAACGGCATCTGGCTGCGTCGCTCGGCTACCAGGTCGCCACGTTCATTCGCACCGAGGCCGAACTACTGGACATCGCCGCTTTCCAGCCCTTCCCACCCGCCGATCTCGAACAGGCTGTGGCCTACAATGTCGCCTTTCTCCACGACCCCCTGAACGAGGCGGCAACGGACAAGCTCATGGCCCTGAGAACTGAGATCGACGATTTCTGCGCCCACGGCCGCGAGGTGTACTGGCTCTGCCGCCAAAAACAGAGCGAATCGACCTTCTCCAACGCCGTGCTGGAGAAGACCATCGGCCAACCGTCCACTCTGCGCGGGATGAAGACCGTCAGGAACATGGTGGAGAGGTGGGGGTGAGGCGGGTTCCGGGTTCCGTGTTGCGGGTTCCGTGTTCCGGGTGGCGTGAATAGTGATGGCTAGTGTGCAAGCCCCAATTCGCAATCCGCAATTCGCAATTCGCAATTCGTGCCATTCGTGATCCAATCAGGTGTTAATCATGACTACCAGTGATGCCAATCCCTTCAATCAAGCCCTGTTGACGCTGCTCGACGAGACTTTCGACCATGTGCAAGGCTACTATCTCGACCGCGGCACTTCGCTCTTCGAGACGCTCGCAGACATCAGCGCCGCCGAAGCCTCGATCCCGGTGGGCGGCAAGTGCGCCACCCTGGCCGCCCAGGTCAAGCACGTCGCCTTCTACCTGGACGTCGTCGAAGCCTCGATCCGCGACCCCAACTACCCGCATGCCGACTGGGGCGAGATCTGGCGCACGGTCGCCGCGGTCACGCCAGAGGAATGGCAGGCCATCCAGTCCGAATTGCGCCGGAGTTACAGCCGTGTCATCGCCCTGATCGAGGAAACGACCTCCTGGCCGGGCGCCGATGAGATGGCCGGGGCCATGGCCCTCGCCGTCCACACGGCCTATCATCTGGGCGAGATCCGACAGGCGTTGTGCATGCTGCGACCCTGACGTCCTATGCTGGCCTCAGCCCGCCAATTGCGCCCTGAGCGCCGCTGCCTCTGTCACCGGCAGGTTGCAGGCATAGTCTCGGCAGACATAGGCCGCCGGCTGGCCGCCAATGAGTGGGCGGTCGCGCAGCAGGGGGATGAGGGCGAGAGAGCGGGCGTCGTCGGGGGCGCAGCCGGCCAGGACGGCGTCGGGCAGCCAGTGCGCGTGGGCGACCCGGCGCAAAGCCTGAGCGCGGGGGTCGCCAGGGTCGCCAATGATGGCGATCTCGCGCGAGGGAGCCAGAAAGAAATCCAGGGCCGAGAGCAGCCAGCCGAAGCCCGAAGGCTGGCCGGTCATCGGCTGGCGCATGAAGCGGAACACGCTTTCAGCCCGCTCGACGTACTCGGCTTTGTCCAGCAGCCGGGCCAGGCGCAGGGCGGCCGAGGTATAGGCGCTGTTCCCGCTCGGCTCGGCGTTGTCGAAGAAGTCTTTGCGGCGGACGATCAGCGTCTCGTGGTCGTCGGAGGTGTGGAAAGCGGCGCCGGCGACGGCGTCCCAGAAGTGCTCGTGGACGATGCCCAGCAGCCGGTCGGCCTCGGCCAGCCAGCCGGGGTCGAAGGAGGCCTGGTAGAGGGCGACAAGGCCATCGGCCAGGCAGGTGTAATCCTCCAGATAGCCGTTGAGCGAGGCCCGGCCCTCCTTCCACGAGCGATACAGCCGGCCCCGCCCGTCCGTCATCTCCCGGCCGATGAATTCGGCGTTGCGGACGGCGGCCCGGAGGTAGTCCGGCCGGTCGAGAGCGGCCCCGGCCTCGGCCAACGCCCGCAGCATCAGCCCGTTCCAGGCAGCCAGGATTTTCTCGTCTCGCCCCGGCTTGATGCGGGTCTCGCGGGCATGGAACAGCAGCCGGCGCCCGCGCTCGACCACGGCCTGCAAGTGCTCGGTCGAGACATTGGCCGCCTTCGCTACTTCCCCAGGCTCGCGGCCAACATGAAGGATGTTCTTGCCCTCGAAGTTCCCGGTCTCGGTGATGTCGTAGTAGCGGCAGAAGAGGGCGGCGTCGGTCTCGCCCAGGATATTCCTGACCTCGGCCGGCGTCCAGACGAAGAACTTGCCCTCCTCACCCTCGCTGTCGGCATCCTGCGTCGAATAGAACCCGCCCGCCGGATGGGTCATCTCGCGCAGCCCATAGTCCAGGGTCTCTTCGCAGATGCGGCGGAAGAAGGCGTCGCCCGTCAGTTGCCAGGCAGTGAGATAGGCGCGGGCCAGGAGGGCGTTATCGTACAGCATCTTCTCGAAATGCGGCACCAGCCAATGGGCGTCGGTGCTGTAGCGATGGAAGCCGCCGCCGAGCTGGTCGTACATGCCGCCATTGGCCATCTTGCGCAGGGTGTGTGTGGCCATCGCCAGCGGGCCGGGCTGTCCATTGCGCACATGCTGGCGCAGCAGGAATTCGAGCGTCATCGCCGGCGGGAACTTGGGCGCAGAGCCGAAGCCCCCCTCCTCGTCGTCGTACTGCTGGTAGAGGGCGGCAAAGGCGGCGTCGAGCAGGACGGGGCTGAGCGAGCCGCGGTCGGGCTGCAAGTGGCCGCTTTGGGCCAGGGCGGTGGTCAGTTGGTCGGCCGAGCCTTCGATGCGCTGGCGACGCTGCTGCCAGGCATCCTGGACGCTGAGGAGGACGCGGCGGAAGGAGGGGATGCCGTAGCGGTCGGCGGGCGGGAAGTAGGTGCCGGCGTAGAAGGGCCGGCCGTCGGGCGTGAGGAAGACCGACATCGGCCAGCCGCCCTGCCGGGTGAGGGCGACCACCGCATCCATATAGATGCCGTCCACATCCGGGCGTTCTTCGCGGTCGACTTTGATGCTGACGAAGCCCTGGTTGAGGAGGTCGGCGATGGCCGGGTCCTCGAACGATTCATGGGCCATGACATGGCACCAGTGGCAGGCGGCGTAGCCCACGCTGAGGAAGATGGGTTTGTCCTCGGCGCGGGCGCGAGCGAAGGCCTCCTCGCCCCATTCGTACCAATCGACGGGGTTATGGGCGTGCTGCAGTAGATAGGGGGAGGTGGCGTTGGCGAGTCGATTCATCGATTTCCTTGACTTTTTGCAGACCTTGACGTAAGATGTAATTAAAGTTCAGCTGAATACTGCCCTCTTGGCGGGTGCTTCTTCGAAGCTAGGCTGTGCCCCCTAACCACGGGGGCATTTTCATTTATGGGGAGAGGTCGTATAGCACTTGCACCTGTGTGCCTTGCGCAAGCAACTCCTTGAACACCGATTCCCCTTCCTCTGCCCCGCGCACAAGACCGCAAATCGCATCGGCAAGCCGGATCAGGACATCAGCTTCATCATCAATGCCTCGAACTTTCTTCACATGGATGCCCAAACGTCGTAAGTGCAACCCCACTCGTCTCTCCATTGAACGAGGGAGACCATCAATCAATACAGTAGCTTCATATTCTGTTTCGTGCGAGGCTTCGATTGTGCGGGCAATAGTGCGAACTGTCAAGTCGACATAGTCATGGTTATTGGAATAAATGGCATAGCTCGCTTGAAAATCCGAGATTATTCGTTGGGCAAGTAGCTGTTGAATATAGGAGACTCTCGCGCTCTTCGAACTTTTTGCCCATTTTCTTTGACCCTTGTGAGATATTTGTTCAATCAACTCACATGTCTGACGCAGTTCGTCTCTGTTTTCTGCTGTTACTACCACCGCCACAATGAATAGTCGGCCGTTTGTATCTTGGCCGGTTTCATCAACATAGCAGAAGAATTTTCTCGACATCTGATAGTCCCTCGATCTACTTATCGCGGCACTTCGCCCACGACATCGAAGCTGGCAAGACCGGTGAACGGCCCCCAGACGGTGATTTCGACATCGACATCGGCGCCGGTGGGCACAGCATAGGGCAGGCGTTGCGTGTCGGCGCGGGCGAAGACGAGGCTGCCATCAGCGTCGTAGACCAGCCCCGTCACATAGATGTTGCGGCGCACCTGGTCGGAGGGGTTGCGCAGGGTGGCTTTGAGCACGACATTGCCCTCGTCGTCAGTTTCAGCCCGGCCGCCTACATATTCCCACGCCTGATAAGCATTCTCGGCCGTGTCTTCGGCGTCGACGACCTGCACCAGGGCATAGCCGACCTTTTCGGGCGCGGCCACATCCGCGCCCAGGCGCATGGTCAGATAAGTGGTCCCGCCCGCAGGGACGACGCGCTGGCCCAGCCGCCACGACTCGGCCCCCAGCAGGTTGTTGTCGGCGTCGAAAAGCTGCACCGCCGCGGTCAGGTCGCCCAGGTTGCGGGTGCGGTGGTTGTGGATGGGCGCCGAGACCCACACATTGCCGCCGCCGGCGCGATAGAACAGCGTCTCGCCCACCTCGATGCCCGCAAGTGGGTCGGCGTCCTGGATGGCCTCGTCCAGCGGCGGCTCGCTGAGAAGCATGGCAGCGCGGAAGAAGTCGTAGGCCGGGGCGTAAAGCTCCCAGTCGTGCGGCGGGGCGCTGAAGCTGGTGGTGATGAGGGTGTTGCCGCTGGTGAAGGCGCGCAATTCGGTGCGATAGAGGCCGTCTTCGGGCGTCAGCAGGTCGAAGCGCAGCAAGCGCTCGTGCAGAGAAAGCTGCTCGTCGGCCAGTTGCTGGTAGCTCTCGTCCTTCGCCAGCTCGCCCACAATCCCTTTCAGGGTGTCGGCCAAATCTTTCGGCGTCGGCGCCTGGCCCATGTCGGTGGTCGTGATCGAATACTGCGCCAGCCCGCCGGCGTCGCTGAATAACACCGTCTGCTCGCCCTCCTCGGTCACCTCCCAGGCCAGCGGCAGGGTGAGCGAGAGGACGCCGGAGGGGTGGATGTAGGCCGTTTCGACGGTGGGGGAGGCGGCCATCTCGGCCCCGGCCGACTTGCCGATCACCAGGCTCTGCTGCAACAGTGTCCACAGCGGCGCCAGGTCATCCCAACGCTCCGCCGGACCAAAGAGGGACAGGCCGGCGATGCTGCCGTCTTGCAGCCACCATTCGGCCAGCAGATGCTGGAGGGCGGCGTCCGTCTCGAATTGGCCGATGACCTCGACCCGATGACGGCCATCGAGAGTGTCGGCAGCGCGCAGCAGCTGGAAGGCGTCGGGGTTGAGCACCTGCGGCCCGGCGATGGTGGTGCTGATAACGCCGCTCAGGTAGGCGGCCGGGTCGATGCCGGCGGGCGGGGTTTGCAGGTAGATGGCAAAGCCGGTCTGGCTTTCGGCGTCTTCCTGGAAGCGAAATTGGCCCGGCCCCTGGCTGAGCGTCCACTCCGTCGGCGCCTGCACCGAGAACGAGCCATCGGGGGCGTCGAAGCGGGCATAGGTCAGGCGCAGGATGGCGGGCAGGGGGGTGGGGGTGATGGTGGGGAGGGGGGTGGCGGTGGGCGGGGCAGGCGTGGGGGTGGGCGTCGGTTGCAGCGCACAGGCGGCGAGGTCGAAAAGGGCCAACAAGAGCAAGGCGAGCAAGCGCGCGCGCCGATACGCCCCTGGCGACGTGGTTTTCACTCCGGCGTGCGTCATCAAGCTGGCCCCCGGAAGCGTTCGCCGTTGAAATGGATCAAATGCGAGGGAGTTTCGGCGATCCAGACCTCGGTTTCCCAGGCAATCTCGGCCGCGAAGTCCTTGAAAGCCGAAAAATCGGGAAATGCCGTCACAAAGACGAGTGAGGCGTCACAGCCGGCAGCCAGTTCTTCCAGTTCCAGGCGGCGTTTGGCGGAAATGGGGCCGTGCGTAGTCACAGCTTCGATCAAGTACAACCAGTTGCGCTCCTCGTCGAGTAGCACGATGTCGGGCAGCTTGTCATGGCTGGTGATGGCGATGCCAAGAGCGGCAAACGCCTGCTCGTCGAAATGCAGCGTCTTGTGCGAGGCGTCGCCGACGTAGAGAACGCGCGCACCCGGCGCAAACCGAGGCCCGAACTCTTCGATGATGGCGGCTTGAAGGCGATTGTGCGGGCCAGGCGAGAGATGGTAATCGGCCATCACAATCGTTTTGCCTTCTGCTTCAGCGCATACAAGAAATTCAACGCTTCCAACGGCGTCATCGTGTTGATATCCACTTCCTCCACCTCCTGGCGGATGGGGTCGGGGCCGGCGGCGAAAAGGTCGAGCTGCACCGCCCCCTTCGGATCCAGGCTGAGCGTATCGTTGGCCGCTGCCTGCTGCTCCAGCTGCCGCATGATCTCGGTCGCCCGGCCGATCACCTGCCGCGGCAGCCCGGCCAGTTGGGCCACATGGATGCCATACGAGCGGTCGGCGCCGCCGGGCCGGATCTCGTGCAAGAACACGACCTCGTCACCCTGCTCGGCCACAGCCACCTGGTAGTTGACCACGTGTGGCAGGCGCTCGGCCAGGGCCGTGAGTTCGTGGTAGTGGGTGGCAAACAGCGTGCGGGCCTGCAAGCGCGGGTGGGTGTGGATGAACTCGATCACCGCCCAGGCGATGGCCATGCCGTCGTAGGTGCTGGTGCCCCGGCCCAATTCATCGAGGATGAGCAACGAGCGCGAGGTGGCATGGTTGAGGATGTTGGCCGTCTCCACCATCTCGACCATGAAGGTGCTCTGACCGCTGTGTAGTTCGTCCTGGGCGCCGATGCGGGTGAAGATGCGATCCACCAGCCCGATGTGGGCGGCGTCGGCGGGGACGAAGGAGCCGATCTGGGCCATGAGTGTGATCAAGGCCGTCTGGCGCAGGAAGGTCGATTTCCCGGCCATGTTGGGGCCGGTGAGGATGACGACGGCGTTCTCGGCGTCGAGAAAGGCGTCGTTGGGGGTGAAGCGCGCGGCCGTTTGGGTCAGCTCCACCACCGGATGCCGCCCGCGCTTGATGTCCAGCGCCAGGTCGTCGGCCAATTCCGGGCGGGTGTAGCGATGATCGACGGCGACCTCGGCCAGGGCCAGGTGCACATCCAGGGCAGCCAGGGCGGACGCCATCGCCAGCAAGCGCGCCGCCATCCCCGCCACCTGCGCCACCACCTGGCGGTAGAGGGCCGTCTCCAGGTCGAGCAGCCGCTCCTGGGCGTTGAGGATCAGCGATTCGTATTCCTTCAATTCGGGCGTCAGATAACGCTCGGCGTTGGTCAGCGTCTGTTTGCGGATGTAATCGGCGGGGACCAGGTGGACGTTGGCGTTCGTGACCTCCAGGTAGTAGCCGAAGACCTGGTTGTAACCCACCTTCAGGCTCTTGATGCCGGTGCGCTCGCGCTCGCGCGCCTCCAGCCCGGCGATGTAAGCGCGGGCGTCTTTGGCGGCCAGGGCGATGCCATCTAGCTCGGCGTTGTAGCCTTTGCGGATGACGCCGCCGTTTTGCAGCGTGGCGGGCGGGTCCTCGGCGATGGCCGCATTCAGCGAATCCAAAATCTCCGGGCAGAGGTCGATGCCCGCCTCCTGCCCCACCTTTGCCGCCAGACGTCGGATTTCTGGCAGCGCCCGCAGGCTGTCGCGCAGCCCCACCAGGTCGCGGGGGATGGCGATTTTCTGCGTGCAGCGCCCCACCCAACGTTCGATGTCGCCCACCGGTCGCAGCGCCTCGCGCAGTTCGGCCCGGCCCAGCGCTTCCTGCACCCAGGCTTGCACGGCATCCAGCCGCCCATCGATTTGTTTGATGTCGAGCAGCGGCTGGTTGATCCGCCGCCGCAACAGCCGCCCGCCCATCGCCGTTCGGGTTTTGTCCAGCACCCACAGCAAAGAGCCGCGGCGCTGGCTGTCGCGCAGGGTCTCGGTCAGTTCCAGGTTGCGCCGGGTGGCCGGGTCGAGCATCATAAAGCCGTCGAGGCTGTAGCTGTGCAGCGGGGCCAGGTGGCTGACGGCGGTCTTTTGAGTCTCGCGCAGGTACTGCACCAGCGCCCCGGCGGCAGCGATGGCCAGCGGCTGGCCTTCGATGCCAAAAGCGGCCAGCGAGCCGACGCCGTAATAGTCGAGCAGGCTCTGCCGCGCCGTCTCGGTCTCGAAGCGCCAGCCGGGATAGGGCGAGATGGTGTAGGCGTCGGCGAGGCCGGGGATGGCGGCGCGGGCTTGGGGGGTTGAAGGGCCGGCTGTCGCCCCGCCTTCGCCCCCGCGGGCGCTGGCGAAGGCGTCGGGGACGAGCACCTCGGCGGGGGTCAGCCGGGCCATCTCCTCACTCACGCGGCGGGCGATGTCCTCGCCCTGAATCTCGGTGACGGCGAACTCACCGGTGCTCACGTCGGCGTAGGCCAGGCCCGCGCGCTTGCCGCCCTCGAAGACCAGCGCCGCCAGATAGTTGTTGCGGCGCTCGTCCAGCAGCGCCGGCTCGACCAGGGTGCCCGGCGTCACCACCCGGATGACCTCGCGCTCGACCAGTCCCTTGCCCACCTCGCCCACCTGGTCGCAGATGGCGACTTTGTAGCCCGCCCCGATCAGCCGGGCGATGTGCGTCTCGACGCTGTGCCAGGGCACGCCGGCCAGGGGCACGCGCTGCCCGGCGGTGATGGGCCGGCTGGTGAGCACCACCTCGCAGACCTCGGCCACGATCTTGGCGTCCTCATCGAAGGTCTCGTAAAAATCGCCGAGACGGAAGAAGAGGATGGCGTCCGGGTATTGGCGTTTGATCTGCAGGTACTGCTGGCGCATGGGGGTGGACATGGGCGGGATTGTAGCCCAACAAGCCGCGGCCCGCCAAGCCCGTCAGCAATTCTCGCCTTGCGCAACCCCGGCCAGCAATCACGAATGACACGAATGGACGAATGGCACTATTTCGAACCCTATCGCCACAAGGCATTGGCGGCGCTGGCACAATCGGGCATGGAAAGAGAAGATGTCGGGGGCGTTTCTATGTGGGTCTTTCCTCAGCCGCCGGCTTTCGATTGGGAACTGACCTGGGACGGCTTCCATGCGCGCGTCTGAAGATGTATCGTACCGGCTGGCGCTTGCGCGGGGCTTTCTGGACGAAGCCGAGCAGGATTGGCAACTGAAACGTTGGCGCTCCTGTGTCGACAATGCTCAGCTTGCCGCCGAGAACGCCGGCAAGGCAGTGCTCGCAGCTTTTGGCATCACACCCAAAACGCATGATCCTGTGAATCAGATCGCTTCATTGCTGGCGACTCGCACGGCGCCTCCGGCAATGGCGGCGATCATGCAGGACACGGAATCCGTTGCACCCGCCAGTCTGTGTTAGGCATCATGATCAGGATCTGAGCCAAAAGCTCGGAAACCGGCGGCGGTTGCGCAAGTTGCGTACTCCACGCCTTCATGCCCCCACCCGCGGCGTCTCCAACCCCGCCATCGCCCGCACCTCCTCGATGTAGGCGACGATGTTTTCCATCGGCGTATCCCACAGCACCTGGTGGCTGGTTTGCAGGATGTAGCCGCCGCCCTTGCCCAGGTTCTCCACCAGCCAGCGGGTTTCCCCCCGCACATCGTCGGGTGAGCCGAAAGGCATGGTGTGCTCGACATCCAGCCCGCCGTAGAAGGTGAGCCGGTCGCCGTAGAGTTGCTTCATCTCCAGCCGGTCCATGGCCGCCGGCTCCAAGGGATTGAAGATGTCCAGGCCGATCTCGATCAGCTCGGGGAAGAGTGGGGCGATCTTGCCGTCCGAGTGCAGGCCGACATAGACCCCGCGCTGGTGGCAGTGCTCGAAGATGACGGCCAGACGGGGTTTGATGAACGTGCGCCAATAGTCGGGACTGAACATCAGCCCGGCCGAGGTGCCCCAATCGTCGGCGAAGTACATGCCGTCGATGCCGATATCGCATTGCAAATCGATGATGGGCAAGTCCCACTCGTAGAGGATGCGGTCCATCAGCTCGTGGACGAACTCCGGCCGTTTCTTCATGTCCATCATCAATTGCGGCATGCTGCGAATGCTCCAGGCGCGCTCGAACAGCACCATACCCAGCTTGCCAAAGATGAAGGCTTTGTCGCGCCAGCGGTCGGCCAGGGCGCGGGCGGGGTCGAAGCGGCCCTGGCGGTGGGGGTCGGGCATCTGGTAGCTTTCCAGCTTGCGGTGGTCGTCGGCGATGGGGTAGGCCACTGGATGGGGCATACCTGACTGCCGGTCCCACACACAGCCGAATTCGTCCATGTGCAGCTCGCCCTTGGCGTCGAGGTTGGTGTGGACGGGGCCGCCGCTAGGGGTCAGATCGAGTTGTTTGATCTCGCTGGCCCAGGGGTTGTAGTTGAAATCGGTGCCGATCTTGACGACATGATTGCCGATGAAATCGGCCACTTCCTCGCTATCCCGCAGGCCGTAATAATCTCGGATTTTGTGGTAGACCATGGGGATGGAATGGAAGTTGTAGGGCACGTAGTCGGTTGCTTCGTGCCGGATGGCGGCCAGAGCGCGCTGGCGGCGGTTTTGCGGTACGCCGTAAGGGGAAATGTCCATTAAGCTTTGTGTATCCTTTGTGTTCTTGGTGCCTTTGTGTTTGAGATGTTATTGACGCTCGCCTTCACCCGGCCAGGAAACGATAGATTGCCGAGAAGTCCTCATCGCCCAGGCCGTAGCGCATGGCCAGGGCCAGGGTTTCCTTGGTGGTGTTGCCCACAGGCAGGGCCACGCCCAATTCGTAGGCAGTTTGGGCGGCCAGATGCACGTCCTTCTGCAGCCAGCGCAGAGAAAAGTCGGGGTGACTGAAATCGCCGGTGGCGAGGCGGGCGCGCTTGAGCCGGAAGATCGGCGCGCCGCCGGGACCTTCGATCAGCAAGTCGAGCAAGCGGCCCCGTTCGATCCCCAGCGCCTCGCCCAGCACCAGCCCCTCGGCAAAGGCGGTCATCATCTCGGCCAGCACCAGGTTGTTGACGATCTTGGCGGCGCTGCCCATGCCCACACCGCCGACGTGGATGATCTGCGTGCCCATCGCCTCCAGCAGCGGGCGGGCGAGGGCCAGGTCATCCGGCTCGGCCCCGACCAGGAAGCGGAGCGCGCCGGCAGCGGCGGCGGCCTTGCTGCCGGTGACGGGTGCATCGACGAAACGAAGCTCAAGCTCCTGCGCATAGGCGGCCATATCGCGCGTGAAGGACGGGTTCACGGTGCTGCAATCGATCCAGAGGCCGCCTGGCTCCATCTGGTCGAGGAAGCCATTCTCGCCCCCAGCCGCCTCCGACACCGCCTCGGGGTGGGCGAGCATGGTGATGACGGTGTCCGCACGGCGGGCAAGCTCAGCGGGCGTGTCGGCCCAGCTTGCGCCAGCGGCGATGAGGGCTTCGGCTTTTGCGCGCGTGCGGTTGTATACGACCAGGTCGAAGCCTTTATTGAGCAGGTTGGCGGCCATGCCACCGCCCATGATGCCTAAACCGATGAAGCCGACTGTCATCCTTCCCTTCTCCCAAGGTTCGCGTGCTCGAAGTTGCGTATCGAGCAAATATCTCATGGCGTCGCGCCAAGCCAGAACTCATCCGGCAAGGGGGCATCGAAATCGTCGTGCGTTCGCATAGCCCCGCGATGGAGGCCGGGAGTGCGCCGGACGGTCGGTTTGTGCACCGGCGCCAGTTTCACCAACGGATCGCCATTTTCCGCAATGACGATTTCATCGCCCCGCAAGGCAAGAGCGAGCAATTGCTGCAATTGGGATCTGGCGTCCTGAATGTCGATGGTGATGCTCATGATCGGTCTCCTTGATGCCTATTGTAGCACAGAGACTATTTACGCCCGCGTCGCTGGCTTACGAATGACGCTGATCAACACGGCGAACAACACGATCAAGCCACGGGCCACTTCTTGCCAGTAAGGATCGACGCCCATCAGGGTCATGCCGTTGGCCAGCAGGCCGATGAAGAGCACACCCAGGAAGGTGCCGACCATCGAGCCGGAACCGCCCGCCAGACTGGTGCCGCCGATGACGACGGCAGCGATGACCTCGAACTCCAGCCCTTCGCCCACGTTGTAGGCCCCGGCCATGATGCGCGAGGAGATGACGATGCCGCCGATGGCCGCCATCAGGCCGGTGATGGCGAAGACGAGGATGCGTGTGCGCCCCACTGGGATGCCCGACAGCCGCGCCGCCTCCTCGTTCCCACCCACGCTGTACACCGAGCGCCCGAACACCGTCCGCGTGCTGAGGAAAAGGAAGACGAGCACCGTGATCACCATCAGCACGGCCGGCACCGGGATGACCTTGAACAGATAACCCTGGCCCCAGAAGCTGAAGGAATCGGGGAAGGGGGTGATGGGATAGGCCTGGGTGATGACTTTGGCCAGGCCCTTGTAGCTCATGAACATCGTCAGGGTGACGACGAAGGCCGGGATATTCCACCGCACCCGGATCGCCCCGGCCAGGCTGTGGATGAGGATGCCGGAGGCGATGACGATGAGGACCGCCAGGAGCAGAGGCAGATCGCGTTTGATCGCCAGCACACCCAGCAGCGACGACGACCAGGCCACCGCCGAGCCGACGCTGACATCGATGTCGCCGGAGATGATGACAAAGGTCATGGCGCAGGCGATCATGCCGTTGATGGCCACCGCCCGCAAGACGTTGAACAGATTGCGCTGGGTGAGGAAGTTAGGCGCGAACTGCCACAGCAAGATGAACAAGATCACCAGCGCCACCAGCAGGCCAGAGCGGGACAACAGGTCGCCGACGTTGCTGAGCCGGGTCGAGCGGGATTGGGCTTGCGTACTTTGAGCGGTCATACGGTGCTTTCCTCCATCACCATTGCCAATAGGTTTTCGAGATTGGTTTGATCGGGCTTCACTTCCCCGCTGATGCGCCCCTGGTTCATGATCAGGATGCGGTCGGCCACATCCAGCACTTCTTCGATTTCGGACGAAATAAAGACCACAGCCAACCCGCGGCGGGCCAGGTCGCGCACCAGGCTGAAGATCTGTTCCTTGGCCTGGATGTCGATCCCGCGCGTGGGTTCATCCATCAACAGCACTTCTGGCAGTGTGTTCAGCCAATTGCCCACAACCACCTTTTGTTGATTGCCGCCGCTGAGGGTGCGCGTCGCCACCCCCAGGCCAGGCGTTTTGATGTCCAGCGAGGCCACCATCTCCCGCGCCAACTCCGTTCTGCGGCCAAGCTGCAAGACCCCCTGCACGCTGAAGCGGTTGAAACTGGCCAATGTCAGATTGTCCTGGACGCTGAAGCCCAGCACCAGCCCCTGGCGTTTGCGGTCTTCGGGCGTCAGCGCCAACCCGTGCGCCTTCATGGTCGTGGGCGTGGGCTGAGCGACAGGTTTGCCCTTGACCAGCACTTCGCCGCTATCCACTTTGTCCAGCCCGAAGATGGCTCGCAGCAACTCGGTGCGCCCCGACCCAAGCAACCCGGCGATGCCCAGCACCTCGCCCCCGCGCACCTCGAACGAAATGTCGTTGAGCAGGCCCCGACGCTTGAGGTTCCTCACTGCCAGCTTGACCTCGCCCAACTTCCCGCTCTCGCCCCATTCGGTGCGCTGCCAGTCGGCCCCGATCATCATCTGGGCGATGCGGGCGGGCGTGGCTTCGACGGCGGTGATGGTGCCGATCAACCTGCCATCGCGCAGTACTGTCACATTGTCGGCCACATGTGGGATTTCTTGCAGGCGGTGGGTGACGTAGATGATGGCGTGGCCTTGCTGAGCCAGGCGCCGGACGACCTTGTGCAGCACCGCCACCTCATGCGAAGCCAGGGCGCTGGTCGGCTCATCGAGCACCAGCACGCGTGGCTCGAACGAGATAGCTTTGGCGATCTCGACCAGCTGCTGCTGCGCCACACTCAGCCGCGAGACCTGCTCATCCAGATCGAGCGAGACTTCGAGCTGGTCGAGCGCGGCTTTGGCGATGGGGCGGATGGCCTTACGATCGATCACCGACAGACCGGCCAGGTTGCGCTTGGGCCAGCGCCCCAGGAGGATGTTCTCGGCCACGGTCAGCCCCGGCACCAGGCTCATCTCCTGATAAACGGTGCAGATGCCGCGCTGGAAGGCGTCTTTGGGATTGGCGATGTCCACAGGCTGACCATCGATGCGGATTTCGCCGCTATCAGGGTGGACGGCGCCGCTGAGGATTTTGACCAGCGTGGACTTGCCGGCGCCGTTCTTGCCCAGCAGCGCCCGCACCTCGCCCTTCTGTAGGTTGAAATCGACGCGGTCGAGGGCGACGACGCCGGGGTATTGTTTGCTGATCTGGGTCAGTTCGAGGATGTTTGTCATGGGGTAGTGGTCGGAAATCAGACTTCTGGCGGAATTGGTTTGTCACCTGAGAAGTCGATCGTATTCATCATGACTGCCAATCCAGAACCAGGTGATGGTGTCGTCTTTGAGCAATCCAAGAGCGCGATGGTTCAGGCCGATGCGAACAGAATAAACCGGTGCGTTCGGCTTCACCTGCTTGAAACGCAAGCCAGGGTGAGCTGGATTCTGGCGCCAAAGCCGATATGCCTCTTTTGCACGTTGCCGGACTTCAGGCGGCAGTGCCCAATAAGCCTTCCAGAATGAAGCACGGGTGTATGACTTCATCGTTCGATGAATTCACCGGCTTCGTCGAACATTGGCATGACGTTGTTGTTGCGGATATCAGCCTCGACTTCGGCGACCAACGCAGCGAGTTTGGCATCGTCGGTAGAGGCGAATTGTGCGTCCCACCATGCCTCATCAGCCTCGATCACTGCCTGGAGCTCGTGGTCGGATGCGGGGCGCGAGCGAAGAAATAGGGCGTATTCGAAAATCTGCGCCTTGCGTTCTGGCGATAGCGTGTCGACCACGGCGGCAATAGCGCGCGTATAATCAGGATAGGAAGGCGTTTGAGTGGGCATATACGGGGCCTCAAGCAGTTCGATGTTGCGATTCTGAGAGAAGCATGGGATTACAGTTGGGTGTCTGGCGCCATTATCTGTGTTTCCTCCACCCGTGTCCACACCGGGCCGGAGCCATACACCCGTGCGGGTGTATGGCTCCGGTGGGAGTGGGGGACGAGGGCTATTCGAAGATAGCGTTGCCCTCGGTCTTCATGAACTTATCGATCAGGGCATCGTTGCCGCGGCCGAAGAAGATGGTTGGGGTGTTCGTCACCGACTCCACCTTCTCGCCAGCCAGCACCTTCAGCAGGGTCATGAACGCATCGTATCCCATCTGGTAGGGGGCCTGGCCGGTCACACCTTGCAGGATGTCGTCGCCGGCCTGGAGCATCTGCCCCATCTGGTTGTTCATGTCGGTGCCAAAGACGAAGACCTGGCCACCCAGACCCAACGTCTTCACCGCATTAGCATGGGCCACGGTGCCGCCTTCGTTGGCCGCCCACAGCAGGTTGATGTCGGGGTTGGCTTGCAACATCGCTTCCGACACTGGTTGGGCCTTGTCGGCCAGCCAGCCGGCCTGATCCGCCACCACTTCCACGCCCGGCAGGCTGCCTACCTGGGCCAGGAAGCCTTCCTTGCGCGGCGGGCAGCCCTCGAACTGGTCGCAGTTGAGGATGCCGATCGTGGCCTTGCCGCCGAGTTTTTCGGTGATGAACTTGGCCGCCGCCTCGCCCGACTTGATGCCCAAGTCTTCGTTCTTGGTCACCAGATAGGCGCTGGCGATGCCATCTTCGGCCACGCAGGTGTTGAAGCAGACGATGGTGATGCCCGCCTCTTTCGCTTTCTTCAGGGCGGCGACGGAGCCTTCGGCCGAGATCGGGGTGATGACGATGGCCTTGACCCCGCGGGTGATGTAGTCGTCGATCAGGCTGGCTTCTTTGTCCAGCTTGTTCTCGGTGTTGCCCATGATGATCTCGGCGCCGGTCTCGTCCGCCGCCGCCTGCATGCCCGCCTGTACGGTCTGCATGAAGGTGTCGGACTGGAAGACCACGCCAGCCACCAGCAGGCCCTCAGGCGCCATCATGGCGCCGCTGGCTTCTGCCGGGACCTCGAAGATGGCATTGCCCTCGGTGTCCATGAACTGCTTGATCAGGGCGTCGTTGCCGCGGCCAAAGAAGATGGTCGGGGTGTTGGTCACCGGCTCGACCGTGGCGCCGCCCAACACGTCCAGTGTCGCCGCCAATGCGTCGTAACCCATCTGATAGGGGGCCTGGCCGGTCACACCTTGCAGGATGTCGTCGCCGGCCTGGAGCATCTGGCCCATCTGGTTGTTCATGTCGGTGCCGAAGACGAAGACCTTGCCCGCCAGACCGAGTGTCTTCACGGCGTTGGCATGGGCCACGGTGCCGCCCTCGTTGGCCGCCCACAGCAGGTTGATGTCGGGGTTGGCCTGCAACATCGCCTCCGAAACCGGCTGGGCCTTGTCAGCCAGCCAGCCGGCCTGATCCGCCACGACTTCCACACCCGGCAACGCGCTCACCTGAGCCAGGAAGCCTTCCTTGCGCGGGGGGCAGCCCTCGAACTGGTCGCAGTTGAGGATGCCGATCTTAGCCTTGCCGCCGAGCTTGTCGGCGATAAACTTTGCCGCGGCAGCGCCGCTCTTGTCACCCAGATCCGAGTTCTTGGTCACCAGGAAGCCGGAGGGGATGGTGTCGTCGTTGACGCAGGTGTTGAAGCAGAAGATGACGATGCCTGCATCCTTTGCTTTCTTCAGGGCAGCGATGGAACCATCCGCCGAGATGGGGGTGATGACGATGGCCTTGACCCCGCGGGTGATGTAGTCATCGATCAGGCTGGCCTCTTTGTCCAGCTTGTTCTCGGTGTTGCCCATGATCATCTCGACCCCGGCTTCGTCCGCCGCCGCCTGCATGCCTGCCTGCACGGTCTGCATGAAGGTGTCGGACTGGAAGACGACGCCGGCGATGAGGGTCTTGCCTTCGGCCGGAGCAGCGGTCGGCTCGGCGGGTGCGGCCGTCGCTTCGGCCGGGGCAGCGGTGGGTGCGGCCGGGGCGGCGGGTTGGGCCGCGCAGGCCGTCAGCAGTGCGGCCACCAGCAGCAAGACGAAAATGGGTAGATAACGCTTGAGTTGCATGTTCATCCTCCTTTGGATGAGTTGAATGGGAACGATGGGGGAAGTCGGGATACAAATGCTAGATTGGGAAACTTTGTTTTTCGTCCTCCTATGATGACCTGTTCAGTGATTAGCAAAACAAGAGATTGTTGCGCAAGAGTCGGAAATGTTCATAGCGTGCTTATCTTCTTTTTCTTAACATGATAATCTGCTTTTGGTTCATGTAAAGATGGAAGTCTGTCTAACCATGACAAATTCTTACCAATTACCAACTCGTTCATTGTTGCGTGGTGTGTGTTCTTCATCGGAATAAGGCGCATCTGAAATCCGTGCAGCCGTGCTAGTTTCTTGACCTCTTCAGCTTCGTCATATGTCATAACGAAATCACCACGCACCGATCCGCAAATAGTGAACAAGTGCTCATGATCAAGATTATGATGCTTATAGAGACGCCTACCGGCTTTCTTTCCTCCTGCAGTATATGGTGGGTCGATAAAATAGATAGCATCTTCAAGATCAGAAAACTCCATCATGACATCGATGCCATCACTACAACGAAAATCGATCTTTTTTGCAACTTTTTGTATATCTGTTAGCCTATGAGCAAGTGTCTCGGGATACCAGCGAGAACTGACTCCCTTTCCGTTCTCTCCATATCGTATGAAACTTGAGCCTTCGGCAAGTATTCCTCCATGAAGCGTTCTATTCTTGAGAATGGTATGAAACGCCTGTTCTCTCCTATTTGCCGGCACATTCTGAAGCTCGTCGATCAAGGACTCTCTGGTCATATCGAAGTCAAGAATTCTTTTTGCCAACCATCCTGCGTCACCGCTGACAATGGATTCCCAGACTGCGGCCACGTCATCGTCCAACTCAACCATGACAACTCTCTCGACTAGATTCTCAAAAAGCGCGGTAAGACTGATGATCCCTCCGCCGGCAAAAGGCTCGATCAGGACACGCGGCCTGAGAGTCATACTCGCTATCCACTGCCGGAAAGTGGGCACAAACCATGTTTTCCCGCCGGGATAGCGAAAGAGGCTCCGTTGCGGCACAGAGGCGACATTGACCGGTCTCAGCAGACCTGTCGCCTCTATCCACTCATCAAACAACACGCCTTGTTGCAGCATCGACATGTTAAAATGGCCTTTCGATTGTTTGAGTCGTCGGAGGGGTTTCCAGTTGCTCATCTAGCTTCTCTTGAAGAAGCCGCATGAAATCGTCCATCCTCCCCGGCGATGGTGTCGTCATTGAAAGCAGGGCTGGCTCAAATTCGGTATAGACTTCATCCACCTTCGTAAGATAGTATCCCTGGTCCACCTCGCCACGCGATTTCAAATCATAGATGAACCATGCAATTTCCGCATTGCTCTTTGGAACTCGTCTGAGGGCGGGCAGGGTCTTGAAGAAGCTCTTGTTCAATGCCACCGCGATCTTCCTACCCCAACTGTGAAGGATTCCACCCTTGTAGAGAAGCTGCGGGACAAGTCTCTTGCGAGAAGAGGAGAGGTAATCGGGACGAGGATAGTTAGGTTCGCTGGACCAATCCATATGAGCATTGTTTTGCTGATCTCGCATGTAATACTCGAATGGTTCACGCACATTGCCAGAGATGTACACAGCTTGTATTTCAAGAGCACCAAAATCAACTACTTTTCCTTTGTCATCATAAGAAACAAGAACCACATCGATGTTTCCAGCCGATTTGCCATCAGCGTCAAGCATACGCACTTCAGTAAGAGAACTCCAATAGGCGCTATTATCAAAGAAAAAAGATGCAGCATCGCCAGTAATGACCCAATCCTGACGAAATCGGACTGGACATGTAATTACAGGTGCATTCTCGTAAAGAATGCTGCATACACCCAGGGGATCCTTGGCCTTGTCCTTTGTACAATTTGGCACCCTATTGTTGAACGGGCATAGGCGATGGGATCGATAGCGTTTGGCCATTTCGCTTTGGGCGGTGATTGGATAGCCGAAAACTTCTGCTAATGGTTGTGTCATATGGTCATGTACGGGTGGAGGTTGGTTGTTAGTGAAAGGAATAACGACTGAAGTCGTTACTACGTCGTTACTACGAGGGAGCATGTGGTCTCAAGACCATCACCGGGATCACGCGGCCGCCCGTGCGCGTGGCATAGGCGGCGTAGCCGGGGTACAGTTCCACCGCCCGGCGCCAGCAACGTTCGCGCTCGTCGCCATCGGTCTCGTGAGCAGTGTAGGTCGCCGTTTGCCCGTTCAAGAGGACCTGGACTTCGGGATGGGCGCGCAGGTTGTAGTACCAGGCCGGATGGTGGGATTGGCCGAAGTTGGAGGCGATCAGGATAAAACCGTCGCCGTCAGGGATGCTGAGCAAAGGGAGGGTGCGCGGCTGGCCGGTCTTGGCGCCGATGGTCGTGATCGTCAGCACGGGCAGGCCGGTGAGGAGGGCGGTGAGGGAGGTGCGACCGCCG
Organism: Caldilineales bacterium; assembly: GCA_019695115.1. Lineage (GTDB taxonomy): Bacteria > Chloroflexota > Anaerolineae > J102 > J102 > SSF26. The sequence goes on from JAIBAP010000035.1 coordinate 54,909, forward strand.
GTGTAGCGCAGCAACGGCCGGTCGAGACGATGGGCGGTGAGAGCCAGGAAGCGGGAGCCGGGGGCGGTGGCCGCTATCCGCCGGACGAGGCGGTGCCACCCAGGCGATGGCGGTTGGTCAACGGACATTGCCCACCTCCGAGCGCAGGTTGGACGTTTGCTCCTCAGGCGGCCGGACGGACTGGAAGCTGCGGTAGAGGAGCAAATCGTAGACGATCTTGAGGCCGCCCGCCAGGAAAAACGGCGCCGCCAGCGTGGTTCCCAGCAGGGCGCCGCTGAGGGCCGGAGAGATAGAAGCGCCGAGCGAGCGGGCGATGGTGGTGACGCCAGACGCAGCCGAGCGTTCGTCGGGCGCGACCACGGCCATGGTATAGGATTGGCGCGTGGGCACATCCATCTGCGAGATGGCAAAGCGCAAGAACAGGACGAGCGCCGCCGATGGGAGGGTGGGCATCAGCGGCACCAGGCAGAGGAGGAGGTTGGAAGGCAGGTGGGTGAAGACCATCGTGCGGATGAGGCCGATGCGGGCGGCGATGCGCGCCGCCAGCAGGGCCGAGATCCCGGCCAGGATGTTGGCGACGAAGAAAATCCCGCCCAACACGGCCTCGCTGACGCCAAAACGGAGATGGAACCAATAGGCCATCATGCTCTGGATGATGAATCCGCCGGCAAAGGCATCGAGGGCAAAGAGGGCGCTGAGGCGGGCTACCACCCCGCGGGACTTGTGCAGGCCGAGCGTGCGGCGGACGGAGCTGGTTTCCGGCCGCACCCTGACCTCGACCGCCGGCGACAGGGCCAGGAAGATCAGGCACAGCAGTCCGCCGCCCAGGCTGTACCCCAGCAGCACCATTCGATACGATTCCAGGGTCGAGAGCCCGCCGTGCTGCAGGGTTTGGGCCAGCCAACCGCCGCTCAAAGCGCCGGTGGCAGTGGCCAACGAGCCGGCCAGATTGTACCAGGCGAACGTGTGGGTGCGGCGCTCATCGGCCACAAGTTGGGTCAGGGCGGCCTGTTCGACCGACAAGAACGGGCCGATCTCGTTGCCGCTGGGGCTGATGACGCCGATGATGGCCGCAGCCATGAGGATGGCAGGCTGCCGGGTCAGGATGAACACGACCCCGGCCACGATCATCAGCGCCGCGCCCACCAGCAGGGTGCGGCGTCGGCCGGCGCGGTCAGCGGAAGTCGTCAGCCAGAGCGAGATGCCGGCGTCGCCGAGCAGGGTGAAGGTGAAGAGCAGACCGACGTCGCGGCTACTGAACCCTACCTCGACCAGATAGAGGGCCAGGATAACTGAGAGAAAGCCGTAGCAGAACAAGCGCACGGCGCGGCTGCCGAACAGCAGGGCGATGTCAGCCCTTGAAGGCGCCATCGGGCTTCCCTTGCCGCACCATCTCGCGGCAATAGGCATAGAGCGCATCGTACACGATCCACTCGGCGGCGTTGATGGCGTGGTCGTCGGCATAGCCCAGATGCCGGAAACCTTCGGCGATGGCCTCGAGGCCCGGTCCCTCCGGCTGGTTCCACAGCGTGTTGTCGGTGTCGGCGCCGTTGACGATCTTGCCCAATAGCATCAGGGCCGGGTCGCCGGTCAGATTGTACTTTTTGAGGATGGCCTCGAACGAGCATTCCAGGCCGTGATGTCCCAGTTCGACGCCGGGCACATCATAAGGGATGGCGCCCAGTCGCTTGGCTTCGGCCATCACCTCCTCGGCGGAGACGAAAAAGAACTCAGCTTCGCTGTCCACGAAGTGTTTGATCAGCCAGGGGCAGGCCACGCGGTCGACTTTTACGCGGGCGCGGGTGATCCACATCATTGCTTTTCCTCCTGTTGGGAAACGGAAATACTGCTCAACGGCGTGAGATGATCGAAAACGGGCCGCAGGTGGTCGAAGGCCCGGCGATAAGCAGCTACATAGGGCCGGTAGTGTTTGTGATGGGCCGGGCGCGGCTCGACGCGGCCCACGGTGGGGGCAAACTGGCGGGCGGCGGCAGCCAGGTCGGGGTAGATGCCCACGGCGGCCCCAGCCATCAGCGCACAGCCCAACGCCGCCACATCCTCGCGGCGCAGCCGCACATAGGGCAGCCCCAGCACGTCGGCCTTGATCTGGTTCCACAGCGCGCTCTTGGCCCCGCCGCCGATCACCCGCACCTCCGAAAAGGCGGCGTCGGGGAAATAGCTGCGCACGACTTCAAGGGCTTCGGCGAAATCGTAAGCAATGCTTTCGAGGATGGCCCGGTAGAAATGAGCGCGGGTGTGCGTCCAGGTGAAGCCGAGCCAGGCCCCGCGCACGTTCGGGTCGGGCGGACAGGCGCGGCCCACCAGGTGCGGGATGAACAGCAGACCCTCGGCGCCGGGCGGGATCCCGGCGGCCTGCTCGTCGAGGGCGGCATACGAATCCAGCCCCTCGGCCTTGAACTGATCCCGGAACCAGCGATGCGTCAGCCCACCGCCGGAGATGTACATCATCGGATACCAGTGGTGCTCGCCCAGCGGCCCGGCCAGCGGCTGCAACATGCCGAAACGGGTGTCGGCCAGGTAACGGTCGAGGCAGGTGGCCAGGACGGGGAACGTGCCCGCCACCTCGACCAATTGCCCGCTCTCGACCAGTCCTGCGCCCAGGCACCCTGCCACCTGGTCGCCCGCCCCCGCCACCAACGGCGTCCCCGCCGCCAACCCGCACTCGGCTGCGGCTTCGGCGCTGAGATGTCCGATCACGGTGGTGGCCGGGACGATACGAGGGAGTTTTTCCAGAGACAGGTCGAAGAGATCGGCCAATTCGGGCGACCAGACTCGCCGGGCGGTGTCGCTCAACCCGATCCAGGTGAGGTACGAGGGGTCGATGAAGGCGTCATCGGCGCGCAGCCCCGCCAGCTTGCCCGCCACATAGTTCGCCAGGATCAGCACTTTGTCGATGCGGCGGTAGAGGTCGGGCTGTTCATCCTTCCACCACATCATGCGCGGGGCCATGAAGGGCAACGATCCAGTCAGGGAGACAAGCCTATCCCCGGCCCTTTCCTGCATCCGCGCTTGATACGGCAGATAGCGCGCATCCAGCGCCGACGGATACCACGGCGTGAGTGCGTTCCACTCCCGGTCGATGGCGATGGCCCCGGCCATCTGCCCGGCGAAGGCGATGGCCGCCACCCCGGCCGCCGCCACCCCGGCTCTCTCGACCACCTCCCGCATCGTTTCCAGCGCCGCCCGCACGAAATCCTCGCCGCGCTGTTCGGCCACACCAGGCGCAGGCTGGTGCAGGGCGGCCGGACGCGCCGCATCGGCCAGGGCCACGCCCGCTGTATCGAACAGGGTGGCCTTGACGACGCTGGTGCCGAGATCGACGCCGATCAGGTGGTCTTGGGTCATTGGTGGAGATTGGTAATTGGTTATTGGTTATTGGTTGTTGGAGATTGGTTCAGTCCAATAACCAATCCCTACTAACCAATAACTCTGCCTCACGCGTCCATGTTTCATTCGGGCCGAGGCAATCATAGACCTTCGGTAAGGCATTTCGCAATTCGTGCAGCGAGAGCAGGGGCAGATCGGGAAGTTGGGGATAGATGATGATTTTGCCGGGATAGGCCTGATCGATGACGGCCTGGATGCCGGCGGCCATCGCCCGCATCCCACCGATGGCGACGACCGAACGCGCCGGCGAGAGTTGCCCGGCCCGAACCTTTGCCAGCACGCGCAGTTCGTCGGCCACGGACGAGCCGCTCGTACCGGTGAATTGCGCCCCGTGCAGGGCCACACGGTCGAGCGGGAGAGGGATTTTCGTGCCGACGGGCACACCGGCAAACAGCACGAGCATGCCATCGGCTGCGAGATAGTCGGCAGCTTGGGCCATGGCTTCGACATTTGGGGCGACGACGACGACATCGTCGCAGCCGCGCCCGCCGGTCAAACGGTCGATTTCAGCTTCCAGCCGGTCGGGTTCAGTCGCAGGGCTGATCCCGACCAGCTCGCGACCACGCGCCCGCGCCAATGGGCCAAAGTCGGCGATCAGGCTGTCGAGCCGCACTCGCCCGCGATTGGTGGCGATCACCGCTCGCGGCCCCTCCGGCATCTCCAGCGCCCGCTGGACGTGCATGCGCCCCAGCGCGCCGCCCGCCCCGACGATCAGCGTCACCCCGCCTGTTCGCAATTCCGAGTGGTTGCGGGCGGGGCCATAGGCTTGCGAGATGTCCGGGCCGGGGCAGCCGACGAAGGCCAGGGGTTCGTAGTGCAAGCGGCCCACATCGACGGCGACAAGGCCATCGAGCGGGTGCGGGCTGACGAGGTTGAGCACGCCGCCGTGGGCCAGATGGTCGGCGGCTTCGGCGACGGCGCTGGCATGGATGGGGTCGAGGAGGATGATGTCGTCAAAGGCGGGAGTAGGGAGTAAGGAGTAGGAAGTAGGGAGTAAGGAGTAGGAAGTAGGGAGTAAGGAGTAGGAAGTAGGGAGTAGGGGGTGGGGAGTAGGGAGGTCGATGAGGTCGAGGGGTTGGGTGCGAAGGGAGCCGAGGAGAGAGGGAGGGCAGTCGGCGAGGAAGATGCGGACGCTGGAGAGGGAGGCGCTGAAATGGTAGGGGGTGTCGTCACCGGGGCGGCCACGGATCCAGAGGTCGCCGCCGGGCTTGGGCTCGAGGCGGCGGACGGGTGTGTAGGCCACATCGACGCAGGCCCAGGGTTCGAGCAGGGCGATATCGGCGTAGCTGAGCGCGTCGTCGGAGACCGGAAAAACGTAGGCGCCCTCGTCGCCGGCCAGCACGCGCTCGTCGAGCAACAGGTATTGGGCCATGGCGCCGGGGATGTTGACGCCGAAGATAGCGCGCTGGCCGCCGTTGTAGACGTTGGCCTGCACGCCCAACCGCTGGCCCGGCCGGTAGTGCTGGCGCCAGCGTTCGCCCACCTCGATCACGGTCAGGGCGGCTTCGTGGCCCAGGCGGGCGGGGTTGGCGGCGAAGTCGCGCGGGAAGAAGAGCGGGTAGCCCGGCCCCATCCGCACCATCTTGGCGTCCGAGGCGCAGAGACCCAGGGCATCGACCCGTACCAGTATTTCCTCCGGCCCACAGACCGGCATCGGCTCGACCACCGGCTGCCCGCCCACGCCCAGGCCGCCGATCCCCGCGCCGAAATACGGCCAGGTGAGGTTGGTGGGGGGGATGGGGGTGGGCATGGGGGTTATTGGGGATTGGTTATTCTTTAGTTTCCGCTAAGTGCTGACGTGACAAAGGCGGCTGGATGGTTCATGATTGCAGGAAACCATTCCCACAAGCTCCTGCAAGGAGAGAACCATGCCAACCGCCGTACGAGAGA
>JAIBAP010000036.1 GCA_019695115.1 Caldilineales bacterium
CCATCGCCGTCGTAAACGGCATCCCTGACCTCATTCCTCATCCTTTTCTATCGCTTTTGTAAGGTTCAGAACCGCAATACCGAAATCGCGGCGCTTCAACTCGTCACCGAGTTACCGGAAACTAAAGCATTCTGGATCTGGGTCCGAAGATTTCCTCAAAGCTATGTTCGCCCACTTCTATGGCCTAACGAAGCGGGTGATTGTTCCCTCTGACTTTGCTGGTCGCGATCCCAAAGATGCTCTTGCGGCTAATAAGCTGCAGTTGTTACTCAACTGAGATGAAAGCGATAGTGATGGCCCGTCATTTTCCCTTGGGAGTCCGCGAGCAAGTGCAATTCGTACTCGCCGCAAGACAGTGGCTATCAGAGTTGCTTTCACTGCCCCTCCTATTCATGGTATTGCCACCCTTCCTGATCGGCTACCAACTGGCGAATGGTCATGATCGTCGAACGCTGCTTGAAGGCGTGGCAACGTTGTCCTTGCTCACGATTTGGGGGAGCATCCTCAATCACTACGCTGACTGGGATGCTGACGCCATCAACGGCAAGCGTCCTTTTCTGCACCTAAATGTCCGTCGGTCTGACCTACTGCGCATGCAATGGGTTGTGCTAGCCGCGTACCTTGCGGTTTCCGTGGTGAGTTTCTGGCAAAGCCTGACCACGTTTCTGGTAATTCTACTCGGCTGGATGGGCGCAGCGCAGTATTCCGTAGGATTAAGGTTCAAGGATCGTTTGTGGCTTAGCTATCCCTACCTGGCGCTTGCCTACAGCGCATATCCCTTGTTGTTAGGTCTTCTGGTTGCTGGTCATGCGACCCAATCTAAGGCTTTGTCAGTGTTCGTGATCATGCTGCTTTTGTTATTCCTCGACACTGGTATTGCACCTTTTAAGGACTACGAAGATCAGACTGGCGATCGGCGAATTGGTAAGCGCACTCTGCCGAATGTGTATGGGGCGCGAACCACTGCTCGATTCCAAAGTGTTCTGATCGGATTAGCCGCTATCGCGGCCAGTCTGCTTGCAGTTGTTTTGCAGGTGACATGGTCATGGGTCTTGGTAGTGTTTTGTTTGGTTTTGCTGATGCTAGTGCAGCTTCAGCGGCGGATCAGTGATGCCTGGTTCGACTTTCTGCATTACGCTGCCATGGTGGCATTAGCGGTGAATCTGACGCTCTTGCTGCTTACATCTGATTGACCGCCCGGCTTCCGCAAGCCGTATGGCGAATTTCGTTCGTCGCCCATTGAAGGTAAGGAGCCTAAACGATGTCTGACAACGATACTCCCCAAAGCTCTGAAAAAGAAGTCATCGTCGCCGACGAGAAATTTCAGTTCTCGTTTCGTTTGGCAATTGCTGGATTGAGTTGGGCCGTCATTCTGGGTATTGGCGCCTATGCCTGGCAGGAGAGCATCATTCTCGCCATATTGGGTGCTATCGTGGGCTTCGTCTTCGGCTATTTGAGTGGCAGATTGATCGTGTAAACCTGCTTTCTGCCGGACGAGGGAGCTATCCTTCTGTTCTGGAGTGAGTGCTCTTCCTCACATTAAGGTTGCGCCTTCCAGTCGGGTGTTGCTGCATTCTCCCGTCTCCATTTCTACTTGAGTTCTCACTGAGGATGCTATGAAGCGTCAATACGACTTTCTAGTCGTCGTTCTCTTGTGTGTTCTGCTTGCCGGCTGCGGCAGCTCAGGACAACCGACGCCCAGCGCGCAGCCAACCCCCGACACGCAAGCTACCGTCGATGCGCAGGTCCAGGCGACTATCGCCGCCCGCAACGCCCAGACAACGCGTGCCGCCGTTCCACCAACTATCGACGTGGAGGCGACCGTGAAAGCAGCAGTGCAGTTGACCATGGAAGCGCAACCGACGGCGACGGCGGAGCCTACGGATACTCCACCTCCAGCGGATACGCCTACACCCGCGCCGACCAAAACTGCCACTCCGCGCCAAGTCACGGCGACACCGACGGTCAGCGCCGTGACGGCGACCTCAGGCCAAAGACCCATTGGCAAGTGGATGGTGCGTTCGTACAAGACCGATGACGCTTCGGCGATCTTTGTCAATGGGGAAATGGTTGGCGCCACTGTTGGCGGAAGAGACTCCGATTGGATCAACATCAATGACTATCTGGCGACTGGCCGAGACACGATTGTTGCCTTTGCCAGCTATAATGGAAAGTGGGAAGGTAGTTGGGGATTCGGCATCCGACGCGATGATGTTTCAGTTTGGGGCGTGGAACAAACGACGGGTGATGATTGGTCGCTGGCGTATGCCCAACAAGTTGCCATTCACCCCGATGGCACTGTCGAGGCCGTAGCTCCCGATGTTGTCGAGCGCAAGGCTCCACCGGGCAAGTGGTACGTGCGGGTGCAGAATGTGCAAGACATCGGCAGCATCCTGGTCAATGGGCAGCCAGTAGCCGTGTTTTGGAATCAGGAAGGCGGCTGGATTGACATCACGGGCTCGCTATACTCGGATCGAGACAACAAGATAGCCTTTGCTGTCTGGAATTTCGACAGCGCGTACTCTTGGGATTTTGCTGTCAAACGAGATGACACGATCATCTGGGGCAAGCAGAATACCGGTTCTGGCGCCACGGATCGGGTGTACCAGGAAGTTGTCATCATCGATGCCGAAGGTAGGTTGATCGAAGCACTGCCGCTTGGTCAGATTGCCAAAAGCAATTGGTCGGCTCGCTCATACAAGACTGACGACGCATCGGCGATCTTCGTCAACGGAAAGATGGTTGGCGCCACTGTTGGCGGAAGAGATTCCGATTGGATCAACATCAATGACTATCTGGTGACTGGCCAAGACACAATTGTTGCCTTTGCCAGCTATAACGGGCAGTGGGAGGGTGGTTGGGGATTCGGCATCCGACGCGATGACATCACGGTCTGGGGAGTCGAACAAACGACAAGTGATGATTGGTCGCTGGCCTATGCCCAGCAAATTGTCATTCATCCCGACGGCAGTATCGAACCTCTACTCAGGGATGTATCAGCCAAGAAACCCCCTCCGGGCAAGTGGTATGTTCGTGTGCAAAATGTGCAGGATATTGGCGGCATTCTGGTCAATGGGCAGCCGGTGGCTGTCTTCTGGAACCAGGAAGGCAGCTGGATTGATATCACCGGCTTGCTATACTCGGATCGAGACAACAAGATCGCCTTTGCCGCCTGGAACTTCGATAGCGCCTATTCCTGGGACTTCGCCATCAAGCATGATGAAGACATCCTCTGGGCGGTGAGCAACAGCGGGAGCGGACAGACCGGCGTGGTGCTCGCGCAAGACATTATCATGACCGGCGACGGCAAACTGCGCTGATTTTCGATTTCTCGGCAAATGATGGGAGCGATTTCATCGCTCCCATCACTTGTTCCTCCCTGTCCCAGCTATCAGCAAATACATCCGCTCCGATCGAGTACCCATCCGTTCACAGCGATTCGATCAATCGGTTGTACTCATCGACCGTCAACCCCATCTCACGAATGATCTTGCGCAGCAGTGGCCGCATGATGACCTGGCTGCCATGATCACTCCCCCGGTGTAACCTCCTCAGCCGCAGTCGCCAGATAAACCTGAATCGCCTCCCGCATGTTCGCCTCCAGCTCCGCCAGACCGGGCGCCTGCGTATAGCAGCCCGGCAATTCAGTCACCGACCCGACCAGCCAGCCGCTTTCGGGGTCGCGTTCGATCAACACAGTGAATTGGTAGTTCATCATGGCCTCCATTGTCAGGCGCCGCCAGTGATGTCAGCGGCGCTGTGCTTTGAGTATAGCCACAACTGGCCGGGCGGCCAAGTCGTTTGGTGTATGGCGCCAGCGGTCGGAGCTCTAAGCTCAACACCGTTGAGCCGCGCTCCGACCGCTTTCCTTTCCCCTCCCTACCTCTCCACCCTCGGCAACCACACCCTCTCCACCCCCGTCGCCTCCGGCAGCGGGACCAGCTCGGTGCTGGCGTTGCCGTACACATCTTCAGCGCGCAGCAGGGCCAGCGAGGAGGCCGGGCCAGGCCAGGACGACAGCTCGAACGACCACTCGATGCCGTTGACAGGGATCGGCAGGTAGCGAACGCCGCCGTCGAGACTGATCTCCAGCGAGCGCACGCCCGATCCGTCGCGAGCCGTGCCCTGGAGCCGATCTTCCTCCATCTCCCAGGTCAGCCTCGGCCCCAGATTGTCCAGCACGATCGGCAGCGGCCGTGTGGCCGGGCCGACGTTGCCCGCTTTGTCGATCGCCCGCGCCTGCACCTGGATCGTCTTGCCGTCCTCGGTCGTCAGCTTCAGCGGGAAACGCCAGGGCGCAACCATCGTCGCCTCGCCGCCCTCGGCCAACGCCTGATCGCGGGCGGCGGCCAACACAGCCGGGCGGTAGCGTTTGCCGTCGATGCTCACCTCCACCCGGGCCGGGGCGCGGGAGGTCGGGAACGCATCCCAGGCCGTCCCCTTCAGGTAGGCGACGGGGCCAGAGAGCACCGCGGCGGCGTCGATCTGGGTTGTGGGCGGGGTGGAGTCGGCAAAGATGGTGCGGACGACCGGCGTCGAACTGCGCCCGTTCAGGCTGGTGGTGCGGATCTGGATCGTCTGACTGCCGCCGACCGAGATGTTCCCCACCACCACCGTGCAATCACCCACGGGGCAGGATGGTCGCCACCCGGTATTGCCGGGGTTCACCTCCACCTGACTGCTGCAACGCAGGGCTGTATCGAGGTCGATATCCACCAGGATGGGCAGTTCGAAGGCGCCCGGCAGGGTGAAGATGTCGCCCGCCGACGCCTTCATCGGCAGGACGGTGGTCGCGCCGTGGTCGAGGAAGTATTGCCCGTGCGCGGGCGGTTGCGGCGCCGAGGGCAGACCGCTGTTGGCCAATCGCGCCTGTAGCGCCAACGCCTTGACCCCATCGAAGTCCTGGCCCAGCGCCCGCGCCTGCACGGTGATCGTCTGCACGCTGCTCGCAGCCACGTTCGCTAGCAGCATCCATTGGTTGCCGTTGACCGGGCAACTCTGGCAGGCCGCGCCTTGCACGCCGGTCAGAGCCAGCAGCGGATCGACCTGGAGGCTGAGCGGGATATTGGCGTAGGGGCCGAGGTCGGGGTTGCGGACCAGCATCTGGAAGTTGGCCGGGCGACCGCTGCTGAGGGCGTTGTCCCATTCGGGGTCGAAGACGATCTCCGGGGCCACGACCTGCGTCAGGCTGTCGTTGGGATGGCGGGCGTTGGTCAGACCGCCGGGCCAGGTCAGGCCGGGGCCGGCCAGCGCCACCGGGCCGGGCAGATAGGCAGCGGTGGCGGGGCGAGAGCCGGCCGGCAGCACCGCCCAAACGCCATCCGGGGCGACCATGTCGGCGTCCTCGGCCAGGGCGACGAGGCTGACCCCCGCCGTCATCGCCATCTCGGCCCGATCCAGGGCCATCTCGGCATCGTCGACGATGCGGGCAAAGCTGACCGGGTTGGGCACAGGCTGCCAGCTGTTGCCGCTGACCCGATAGAGGCTGAAGCCGGGATCGGCCGGCCGGCCCACCACGAAGGCGAAGTCGGCGGCGAAGGGCAGCGTGTTGGCGCCGCTGATCGGGAGCGAGCTGCTAATGCCGCCAGAACGGGTGTCGAAGTACAGCGCCAGTGGCGTCTTCTCGCTCCAGTCGTGGCCCGACATGGCCAGATAAAGCTTGCTCGCATCCCACGTCCCCCACAGCGCCGCCGGTTTGTTGGCCGCGTAGGGGTCGTAGTTCAGCAAAGCGCCGTTGGGGTATTCGCCGGCATCGATATGGCCATCCGCCAGGGCGACGGAAGGGGTGAGGGTGCGGTTGACCGGGAAGGGGCCGCTGTGGGCGATAGCTTCATTGCCGGCGCCGTCGCGCACCCGCAGGTGGGCGTAGTAGACGCCCGGTTGGTCGAGCAGGCGGGCGACCTGGTTGGCGGCGACGGGCGTGGTCGGGCTGGTGGTTGGGTTGGCGTCGATGGCGGCCCATTTGTTGGCGATGCCGGAACCATCGACAGGAGCCGGCCAGGTGACGACCAGGTTGGGTGAAGCGTCGGTCTGCCACTGGCCAACCGGGAGCGAGGGCGTCAGGGCGGGGGCGGCGACCACAGTATCGACTGCCAGGCTGCGCGCAGCCTGGGCGGTGTTGCCGAAAGCGTCGCGGGCCACGGCCAGCAGCTTCAGAGTGCGCAGGTCGCCGCGCGGGATCACCGAGAACTGCGACCAGGCGCCGTTGCCTGGCGGCAGCCGCCGCCAGGCATAGCCGTCGTAGACCCGGAAGTGCTGGGCAAAGGGCGTCATGCTCAGGCTGCCATTCACGGTCAGCTCGGTCTGGTTGGCCAGAGCGGGCGGATTGAGGACGACGGTCGCACCGGCCATCGGCGCCAGCCGTCCCGTCACCCAGACGTTACCCAGATGCCAACCCTCGGCTGAAAGCTGGTTCCCGGCCCGGTCGGTGGCCCGTGCGTAGAGGCGGTAATCGCCGGGGGCGCCGGCGGCCAGGTTGCCCGTCCAGCCGGTGATGCGGGCGTTGGGGCTGGCGAGGGCGGCCGTCGTCCAGGCCGAAGGCAGGGTGCTGGAATAGGGGGCGGTTGGGTCTGCGACCGGCCCGAAGAGACCGATCTCGACCTTGCTCACCCCTGCCACGCCGCCGGGGTCGAAGTCGCCCAGGAAGAGATAGGCTTTGGTCTCGCCCGGCGCGCCGGCCAGCAGGTCGGGGATGTGGTCGGCGCTGATATCGCCGCTGCTCAGGTACTCGCCCAGGCGTTGGCTGTTGGCCGCGCCGCCGATGAACTGTGTGGCAGCATCGACCGGGAGATTGCGCGCCAGGCCGGTGGAGCCGGTGAGGACGAGCGCCACCCGGTTGGGACCGCTGCCGCTGCCCGGCTGCCCGAAGGCAAAGTCAGCCTGCCCGTCGCGGTCGGCGTCGCCCAGCCCGGTCAGGCCCAGACCCAGACGGGAGCCGCGCGCACCTACGAACGAGGCGTCGGCTTGCGCCGCCAGATCGAAGACGGCGGGGGGAAGCGGCCAGGGGGTCTCGGCCCGGCGGCCATAGACCAGGTAGACGCTGGGGGTTTCGATGTCGGGGCTGCCGAGCAGGAGGTCATCGAGGCCGTCGGCGTTGACATCGCCCACGTGGGCCACCGTCTGCAAGCCACCGCTGCTGAAAAGGGCGGCGGCCTGGCTGCCGAGCGCCATCGTCCCCGGCCAGGCGTCGGTGGTGCGGCCTGGCACCAGGGCGGCGGGCGTGTTGCGGACGGCGATCAGGAAGTCGGAGAGGCCATCACCGTTGGTGTCGCCCAGCCCGGCCAGGTTGGGCGGGCTGGCGGTGGCGGCGCCGGGCGGGCTGAACTGGGTTTTCGCCGCAGCGGGGGCGTTCTGCTCGCGGCCCAGGTAGAGCCAGGCCGGAGCGCTGGCACCGGGCATCGAGGCGGCCCCCACCAGGATATCGTTCAGACCGTCGCCGTTGACATCGCCAGCGCCCGCCGCCGAGCCGCCGAAGGCGCTGGTATTGGCCACGCTCAGTTTCCAGGCCGCGTTTGCCAGGCTGAACGGCGTCGTCCAGCCGCTGCGGCGTCCCAGGATGAGATAGGCGCGACCTTTGCCAGAGTCGGCGGCGGGGTCGCCCACCAGCAGGTCGCCTACGCCGTCGCCGTTGACATCGCCCACGCCGGCGGCGGCAGGGCCAATGCTGGCGTTGGGGGTGAAGGGCGTCTCGCCGTTGAACATGACATCGGCGTTGCTGATGGTGAGGCTGGCCGGGAAGCCGCCGGGCCGCCCAAAGAAGAGACCGGCGCGGAAGGCGATGGGGAGAAGGCCGCCGGTGGCCGGGTAGAGCAGCACCACATCGTCGATGGCGTCGCCGTTGACATCGCCTACGACCACGGCCTTGCCGAGGCCGAGGACGCTGAACTGCGTTTCGGCCTGGGCGGTGGTCTGAGCCGAGCCGAAGAGGTTGACGGGCTGGCGGTCGCCGACCAGGGCGGTGTCGTCGGCCAGACCGGAGAGGCCGATGGTTGCCCCGGCCACGGTTTGCGGCGGGGTCGAGTAGACGACCGGGGCCAGGTTGTCGATCACCACCTTGAGGGTGTCGGACATGGGGCTGGGATTGCCGGCCACGTCGGTGGCGCCCAACACCAGCCGGTAGTCGCCCGTGGGCGTGCGCACCGAGTCGCCGGGCGGCGGCGTCCAGCGCAGACTGAAGGGGCTGGCGGGCTGGCCGGGGTTGGTCGCCTCCACCGTCTGCGCGTCCTGACCGAGCAACACGCTAACCGTGCCCACACCGGATACAAATCCCGCCGTAGGGGCGAGGTCGCCTCGCCCTCCCTGCGCGAGGTCGCCTCGCCCTCCCTGCGCGAGGTCGCCTCGCCCTCCCTGCGCGAGGTCGCCTCGCCCTCCCTGCGCGAGGTCGCCTTGCCCTTCATTCGCTTGGGCCAAGACGGCGTCCTGCACCTGGCCGCTAAGGACAACCGCAGGCTGTTCACCTGGCAGCGAGGAAGCGGCGAGATAAGCGGCGTCGTTGAGATCGAAGCTCACCTGGACAGGCGGGCTTTGATCGACGCCGATCTTGAGCGGCCCCGCCGCCTGCCCCGCCAGTCCCCAGCTATCGATGCCATAGGCATGGGCGAAGTAGACGCCGTCGGCGGGCGGGTCGAAACTGAAACTCCAGACGCCGCCGCCTACTCCGGTGCCCATACTGGCGTACTTCCAGTCGGCGCCGCCGCAGGAATCGCTGGTTTTGACGCAGACGAGGACGCTGGCGACGCGGTCGGGGTCTTCGGCCGTGCCGTAGACCGTGACCAGGCCGCCGCCCTGGGCGAAGAACGGCGCCTGGGCGGCGACGGTGCGGTCATCCAGCCCGGCCTGAGCGCCGCCGACGTTCAGCCCGTCGAGGACGATGGCGCCCTGGACATTGGTGAAGGTCAGGACCGGGCCGCCGCTGTTCACCAGCAGGTCGGCCTGAGTCTGGCTGACCTGGTGCACCCCGCCCTCGTCGTAGGCCAGGGCGGCGGTGATGATGGCCGGGTCGGTGCGATTCTGCGGCGAACCGGTGAGCGTGACCTGGATGTAGCGGCCCTTGCTCAGCGACGGCAACTTCCAGCGGAAGACATTGGGCAGGTGCGAGGCCAGGGGTGTGCCGTTGGTGAGTTGCGGCAGGAACGCCTGCGGCTGGAGGCGAGCCTTTTGGGTGCTGTTGGCCAGGGTGACGGGCAGGGTGATGGTGAGGGTGGCGTTGAGGGCCACGGCCTCGTCGTTTTCCCAGGTGGCGGAGGTGAGGTTGAAGACCTGGCCTTTGCCTGCCTCGAAGCCCTGGCCGATGCCGATGGGGAGCGGCTCGCCCACAGGCACGGGATCGAAGCTGGTGGGGCTGCTGAGCTTGGCCTTTTCCATCTTGTCGTGGCGATGGTCGGCATCGAAATTGGCCTGGCGGGGGTTCGGATAGGCGGGCGGATTGGGCAGGCCGGGATACTTCTGCTGCATGTCCACCAGCCAGGGTGTGACCAGGTTGAAACCGTTGTCGTAGACGATCTCTTCCTTGTCCTTCAGGCCGTCGTTGTCGGTGTCGGGGTCATCAGGGAAGGTGCCGATGAGCAATTCCTGCTCGTCGCCGATGCCGTCATTGTCGCTGTCGTTGTCGCAGGGGTCGAAGCCCTTGTTCGTCTTCTCGAAGAGGTCGGAGAGGCCGTCGCCGTCCGAGTCCCATTCCTGCCAGGTCTTGACGCCGGGCAGGTTGGGGCAGAGGTTGGCGTCGGGGCCATAGACGGTGTTGCCGATCTTGTAACCGCTGATGCCGTCGCCGTCGGGGTCGTAGTTGGCCAGTTCTTCCCATTCCCACATGTTGTCCAGGTCGATGGGCAAGATGTCGAAGGTGAATTCGGTGAAGGCAGGCGGCGAGGTGGAGACGGAGGTATAGTCGTCGCAACCGCCGACGGTCGAGCATTGGTCGTAGCGGATCTTGATGTCCATCGAGACATCGAGCACCAGCTGCTCGTTGATGCCGGCGGCGGGATAGACATCGACATAGCCCAGGATGTCGTCGGTGCGCTTCTTGGTGTTGCCGGAGGAGACGACAGCGCCCTTGTTTTCGCTGTGTCCGGCGCTCAAGCCGAAGGTGTTGGGAAGATGAAAGTAGATGATGTGGGCCTGTGCGGCATGGAACTCATCGGTGTAGTAGCCGCCTACGGCCTCCTTGTATTTGTTGAACAGTTCCTTGCTTGGCGTCGAGATGCTCGCATCGCCTACTTGTGGCCAGGCGGCGAAGCGGCCCACATGCAGTTGTGTGTACGACTGGCTGAGGTCGTTGGCTGTGCCATCGTTCACCGTCTTCATCTTGGCTTTGGCGGGCAATTTCAGACGGAAGCCGGCGCCGGAGACGATGCCGGCTCCCGGTTCCTTCGGCTCCATCGTCAGCTCGCCAAACTCCGGGTCGCCGTTCAAATCGGTGCGCTGCACGGCTTTGACATCGAACAGCCAGCTGAGCAACAGCGAGATGGGGTCGAACTGGAAGCCGATCAGGCTCTCGATCAGCTTGATCAGCCCGATGGCGATGGCGACGATGGTGCCGACGGGATAGATCAAGGCCACCACGAACAGCACCACCGCCAGCACCGTCTCGACGATGGCGCGCACCACCACCGCCAGAGCCACATTCGGCCCCAGGTCGCCTAACTGTACGAGCACGGCGATCCAGATGATGGCCACGGTGAAGATCAGCCCGACCAACGCCAGCGGCTTGACCATCGAACTCAACTCTTTGCCCAGCCCGGCCACCGCCGTGGCGAAATCCTTTGCCTTCTCAGCGACGTTGATCGTCGTTCGGATCAAATCCACCAGCAGCCGGAATTTCTGGTAGATCTGAACGATCTTGGTCAGGATCTCGAGCACCTGTCCGAATTCCTTGACGCCGGGGGTGTCGCTGGGGCCGTTCTGCCACTCATACCACATGGCGATCAACCCCAAGATCGTGATGGCTGTGCTGGTATAGCCAGCGATTTCCAGGTCGATCGGCTCGCCCTGCGGCGCCGGCGGTTGCCCTCCGCCGGGGTCCTGGCCCTGCGGAATCACTTTGATATAGTCGTCCGGCGTCTTGTTAGCCATATCCAGGTAGCTGCCGCGGAAGAAATGATCGGCCTTGTCGAAATAGCCCACCACTGTCGTCCACTTATCTTGCAGCCAGGCAATAGGGCCGCCCGCCACCCAGATCTTGAACAACTGGTTGATCACCGCCTGAAATCCGCTTGGCAACAGGCCATCCGCATCGAGGAAGGCGAAAACCAACTCCGGGTCGGTCAGGACATCGTTGAGGTTGATGAAGCTGAGCGTGCCGATCTTGTAGATCGAGGTGACGCCCACCTGCCAGGCCGTCGTCACCATCTTGAGGATGAGTAGTTCGTCCTCGTAGTAGGGCCAGTTCGGGTCGGTGGTGGCGCTGTAGTCAGCTTCCACCTTGGCCAATACCTGGTCCAACGACATCGGTTCCCAGTGCCCGAACAGGTCGCCGGGGGCGACCACGTTCTGGTAGGTCTGCATCTTCAGCGAGCGGGTGGTATACAGCGGCTTGAGGCAGGTGTTGAGGCTGATGTCCAGGTAGTCCTGCGGCGGGTCCTCGTCCAGGTTGACGGTCGAGGTGCGTTGCTCGCTGGCATAGATGAAGGTCGGCTTGAGGTTGGGGGCGTCGAAGAACTCGCCCTCCAGCACCTGTTTCGTGGTCGTCATCGTTGTGGTGGCGATGGCCTCGTCCATGTGCTGGAAGTTCGGGTTATAGGCGACGCGAAATTGCGTCGTCTGCGGGATGCCCCACCGCTGGTCGTTGGTGGCGTTGTTGGGGGTGTCGAAGCGGCTCTTGATCTCCCCCAGCGTCAGGGCGCCGCCCAGGAATTGCGCTTCCAGCCCGCCGCGCAACAGTGAAATCGGCCCATCGTCGTAGGGCTGATTGCTGGGGAGGGCTGTCGCCAGCAGCATACTGGCTCCACCCTGGCGGGAGACCTGCATCCCCGTCAACTCGAAGGCTTCATCGTAGACCCACAGACCATAGCCATTGTTGGGGCTGACCTGGGGGATGCCGTTGTCATCGAGCATGGCCACATCCGCCACCACCGCCCATTTCAGCCGCACATCGCGCCAACTGCGCGTCAGGCTGTTGTTGCCGGAGCGGCGGTCGTGCAGCATCTTGGCCTGGAAGGCAAAGACCTGGCCCCCGCGCTCCACCGTCATCAAGGGGATGAGCATATCCCACAACGCCTCGCCGTTTTCCGAGACCGGGTTGCCGTCCGCGTCCTTGTGCCGGGCGGCGCTGACACCGTAGACCTGCATGGCTTTGGCGGTGGGCAGGTCGCGCTCGCGCAGGGTGGCCTGCAACATGGGGATGAGCTTGACCTGGCCGGTGGTGCCGGTATCGTTGTTGTGGATAATCTCCTTCAACAGGGCAACGGCCGGATCATCGACGCGAATCGACGCCTCGTCGTCTTCGGGCCAGAACAGGGTCTTATAGGCCCAGCGCAAGGAATCGACCTTGTAGGGCCGGATCTGCAGCTCGACATAGAAGGGATAGGGCGTGGTGGTCTGGTCGTTCGGGTTCTGGTCGAGGGTGTCGAAGGTGAAATTCGGCGTCGGCCAGAAGTTGCCCATATAGCCGGTCTTGAGGCGAGAGGCCGAGAACGGCGAGAGATCGAGACTGTCGGGCACTTGGTCGTGGTCGTTGTCGTCATCCCAGGCCCAGCCAAAGAGATAGCTGTCGCCGCACTTGCCCCGGTGTCGCTCCTCGCCGTCGGTCAGCCCATCCTGGTTGCTATCCGGCATCATGGGATTGGTCTTGATCACCAGCGTCTGGTTCTGGCCCTGGCAGGTGACGCCATTGATCTCGTCGTAGTCATCGATGCCGTCGAAGTCGGTGTCGACCGAGAAGGGGCTGGTGCCGTAGTGGACTTCGTAGCCGTTGGGCAGGCCGTCGCCGTCCTCGTCTTCGTCGTCGATCAGGGCGTTGGCGGGGTTGGGATCATCGCTCGGCGTCAGCCGCTCGCGCATCGCCCGCAGATCGGCCATCATCGTCGCCGCCTGCCCTTTCTCGCTCCCTCTTTGCGTCTCAGCACCCCTCCTCTCCCGCATCCCCGCCTGGGCGACATTGGCGAACAGCGGCGCCACCAACACCACCACCAGCAAGGCCGAAACGGTCTTGAACGCCCGCCGGCTGCCGCGGAAGCTGCGTCCCAACAGCCAGACCAACCCGAACAGCGCCAGCCCACCGGCGACCCAGAGACCGGCGCCGAGGCCATGCAGCAGCCCGGCGGCCGGGCCGGGCAAGCCGGTGCTGGGCAGGGCGGCGGGGTCGAAGCGACCGGGCGGGAAACGCTCGCCAAAGTGCGAGTAATCGGTCTCGGTGTGCACCCGCACACGGTAGGCCCTGTCCTCCACCTGCCGCCAGTTCATGTCCAGGAGCAGCCGGGCGGGATAGCCGGAGGCGTCGATCCACAGTTCGCCTTCGCCCACGATCTGGGGCGCAGCCACCCTGGCCTTGGCCAGGTTTTCGGGGCTGAGCGCGCCCTGCTGGGCCAGCGTCAGGCGCAGGATGTCTTCGGCCTGGAGTTTGAAGCCGACGCGCTGATAGCTGCGCTTGAGCGCGCCGCCCAACAGCGGCAGCCCCTCAACCGGCTCCAGCCTTTTCACTTCGCTGGCGGCGTCGAGCAGGGTCAGACCGGTGCGATCCAGGCCCAACGTGGCCGGGGCGCCGTCGGTGCGGCTCCAGCGTTCGCCGCCAGCATCTTTCCTGGCTTCGTAGACGGCGTCATCGCTCACCAGGATTTCCTGGCTGGCGGCGGCGTCCAGGCCAAAGCTGGCGCGTTGGGGGGAAATGCGAAAGCGGGCCTGGGCCGGGCCGTCGACCTCACCCCGGACGTGGAACTGCGCCCATTCTTCCTTGTTGTGTAGGCCGAAGGGGTCTTCGGGCGTGACCGATTGGGCCAGCGCAATGTCGATGACATGGCTGCCGGCGGCGCGGGCCTGATCCACCGCCCGGCGCAGCAGGCTCTCGGCGTCATCCTGGCCCCAGGCCCGCTGCCAGATTCCGCCCAACCAGCCCTCGGCGCGGGCCAACGATGGGCGCGCGGGCGCTGGGGCCGCCTGGGTTCGAGCGGGCGTCGGAGGCTGTTCCGAGCCGACATCGCCGCCGGCCTTGCCGCCAGCCAGCGCCAGCGGCAGGGCCAGCAGCCCGAACAAGAACAGAACGATGAGGATGGCCGCGCCGGCGCGGGCCAGGCGCTTGCCAGAGCGTGAACGAACGAATGTATGCATGTTGTCCTCCTACGGTGGGTGTGGCCCTCGACAGTCGTTTGCTTAGTATAGTTTATTATCACGGTGTGAAAGCAAACAAGCCCGCGAGCGGTCTTAGTCGGGAGCATAGCAGGCCCGCGTCCGAAATGCGTCCGAAAAGCGTCCGAACTGCGCCTCCCTCCCTCCCTTCGTCTCCCCCTCTCTGCGTCCCTTCGTCTCCCCCTCCCTCCCTCCCAAGCGGTTTTGGCCGCCCGCGCCCGATGCGCTATCATCCGCCCCTCATGATCGCCGCCAACCTCGACCACGTCTCCGTTACCTACCTCCAACAACCCATTTTCCGGGAACTGAGCTGGGAGATCCACAACGACCGCTGCGTGGGGCTGGTGGGGCCGAATGGCAGCGGCAAGAGCACACTGCTCAAACTCATCGCCGGGCAAGTGGCAAGTGACACGGGCTTCGTCGTGCGAGCCAAAGGGCTGACTGTTGGCTATTTACAGCAGGAACCGCAGTTAGAAGCCGGCCGCACCCTGCTGGCATCGGTGCTGACCGCGTCGGAGCCGTTGCAGCGTTTGGAGGCCGACCTGGCCCGGATCGAAGAACGGCTGGTCGACCCGGCTATCTTCGCTGACGAAAAAGCTCTGGCCCGCGCCCTTGATCGGCAGGCCCATCTGCTGGAGGAATTCGAGAAGCTAGGCGGGCCGGGCTTCGAAGGCCGCGTGCGCACGACTCTGCGCAGCCTGGGCTTTGCCGAGGCGGATTTCGACCTGCCGGTGGAGGCCCTGAGTGGGGGGCAGCGAAAGCTGGCGGGCTTAGCCAGACTGCTGGTCACTCAGCCCGACCTGCTGCTGTTGGACGAACCCGACAACCATCTCGACCTGGCGGGCAAAGCCTTCCTGGAGGAATTCATCCGCGACTACAAGGGCGCCGTCGTCATCGTCTCGCACGACCGCTACCTGCTGGATGTGGTGGCGGATGAAATTGTCGAATTGGAAGATGGGAAGCTGACCCGCTATCCGGGCAACTACTCGGAATACACCTTTGAGAAAGAGACCCGCCTGCTGCGACAACAGCAACTCTTCCACGTCCAGCAGGTTCAGGTGACGCGGCTGGAGCAGGCGGCGCAGCGGCTGCTGACCTGGGGCCGCACGCATGACAATGAAAAGCTGATCAAGCGCGGCAAAGCGATCCTCAAACGCATCGAGCGTATCGAACGCATCGACCGGCCCGTGCTGGATCGGCGACGGATGGCCCTCAAGCTCGAAGGCTGGCGCGGCAGCGACAAGGTGCTGGAGCTGCGGGATGTGGACAAGGTCTTCCCGGCTGCGGACGGGAATGACGAGAAGATCGTTCTGCTCGGCCTCAACCTGCTCATCCGCCGCGACGAGCGCGTGGGGCTGATCGGCCCCAACGGCGCCGGCAAATCGGTCTTGTTCCGCATCATCCTCGGCCAGGAGGAGGCCACGGCCGGCCAGGTGCTGGTTGGCCCCAGCATCAAGATCGGCTACTACGCCCAGCAGCACGAGACCCTGGACCCCAACCGCACCCTGATCGAGACCGTCCGTCTGGCCGCGCCGCGCACCGAATCCGACGCCGTCGCCTTCCTGGGCAAGTTCCTCTTCACCTACCAGCAAGCTCGCAGCCCGGTGAGCACGCTTTCAGGCGGCGAGCGCAGCCGGCTGCAACTGGCCCTGCTGACCCTCACCGGCCCCAATTTCCTCATGCTGGACGAGCCGACCAACAACCTCGACATCGCCTCAGCCGAGGTGCTGGAAGCGGCCCTGGCCGATTTCACCGGCTCCGCCCTGATCATCTCGCACGACCGCTACTTCCTCGACCGGGTAGTGGATCGCATCCTCGCCCTCGACCAGGGGATCGCGCTCGAATATCCGGGGAACTACAGTGACTATTTGAGTCATTCGTGATCGAAGCCAGCGGTGGGGTCGCCGAAGAAGGTTCAAATTCGCGCCATGATGTGCTTGAAATTACAATAAAACGGGCGTATACTGTGCTCAAGATCGTCTCTGCGACGGTGTAGCCTTGTTCGATCAGGCGGCGCAGCCGCCGAAGGCTGCACCCTTCAGAGAAGGAGGCACAAATGGATAGGCTGCGGATGCTGGTTCTCGTGGTCGTTTTCCTGGCGGCAGGCAGCCAGGCCGGACAAACGCTGGCAGACGGTGGGGTGGCGCCGGGGGAGGCGACGGCGACCACCGCCGAAGGATGGAGCAACGTCCTGCACTACGGCCTGTCGGCGATCGACTCGCCTGACAGCATCTACCTCTGGGCCGTCGGTTCCGAGGGCATCATCCTACGCTCGACCGATGGCGGCGGCCATTGGGCCTCGCAATTCCCGCCCACGGGACAGTGGCTGGCCGGCGTCGATTTCATCAACCGCACCCAGGGCTGGGCCACAGGCGGGGGCGGCGTCATCCTGGCCACGGTCGATGGCGGCGCCAATTGGTCACTGCAAAGCTCCGGCGTCATGTCCACGCTCACGGATATCGCTTTCGTCGATGGCCAACGCGGGTGGGCCGCGGGCGAGAGCAGCACCCTCCTCAAAACCACCAATGCCGGCGCGACCTGGCGCCAGATCGCCAACCTGCCGCTGCCAAATGCCAACCTGTCATTGATTGAGGCGGTCAGCGCCACGCACGTCTGGGTGGCCGGCGCCGATTACAGCACTTGGCCCTATTCCCCCGTGATTTGGGCCACGACCGATAGCGGCGAGCACTGGCAGGCAGAAACCCCTCCTGGTGGTAGTGGAGCGATCGCCGGCCTCTCCTTCATCGATGCCGCGCATGGCTGGGCGATGGATGGCAGCGGCCAAACCATCGCCACCACCAATGGCGGCGTCACCTGGAACGCAGCCGGTGCTCTGCCGCCAACCTGGATGGGTGTTCAAGCCCTGGATCTACAATTCACCGGCCTGGTGGAAGGTTGGGCGCTGGCCACGCGACAAGAGGATTACATATTTGCCGCCCCCTATGTGGTGCACCACACCACCAACGGCGGTCAATCCTGGACGGTGCTAGGCGGCATTGGCCCCAATGTTGGCTATGGGGGAGTCGGCGACCTGTTGATCGGCGCCAATGGCAAGCAATGGGCGGTCGGGCGAGGCGAACTTGCCAGCTTCTTCCGCGATGACCCCGGGCCGCTTGGCCCGCAGGTCTACTATTCTGCCAACGGCGGCCAAAGTTGGGGGCGGCAGTTTGGCTTGACGACCTCGCCAGAGAACACATCCGTCGCCATCGCCAACCCGAACGTGATCTATGCGGCAGGTCAGGGCATCCACCGCAGCAGCGACGGCGGGCGGACATGGCGCCTCGTCCACAATTTCGCTGCCAGCGCCCTCGCCGCCAGCGCCGACGGCTTGCGAGCCTGGGCCTCCGAATGGCCAGCTGCCGGCGCCATCACGCGCACCACCGATGGCGGCAATTCCTGGCAGCCTATCCAGACGGGAGCCAATGCCGCGATCGTGGGCCTTGCCTTTCGCACCAACGACCTGGGGCTGGCGGTCGGCGTCAACGGGCTTATCCTGCGCAGCAGCGATGGCGGCGCCACCTGGCAGCCGATGGACAGCAACACGGCTGCCGACCTGAGAGGCGTGCGCTGGCTCAGCAGCCTCAACGCCGTCGTGGTCGGCGACGGCGGCAGCATCCTCCGCTCGACCGATGGCGGTTTCACCTGGGCGCTCATCCCCTCCGGCACGGCCTATCACCTTTACGCCGTCGACTTCGCTGCCGATGGCCTGAACGGCTGGGCGGTGGGGCAGAGCCGCACCATCCTTCGCAGCGGCGATGGTGGGCTGAGTTGGCGATTACAGGTTCCCCCCATCCCCGAATGGGCGGGTTTGTATGGCGTCGCCGCCATCGACGCCACACAGGCCTGGGCGGTGGGCCGCGGGGCCGTGC
Source organism: Caldilineales bacterium (assembly GCA_019695115.1). GTDB lineage: Bacteria > Chloroflexota > Anaerolineae > J102 > J102 > SSF26. The sequence continues at coordinate 18,147 of JAIBAP010000036.1, forward strand.
TCAGCACCGCCAATGCCGGCAACACCTGGATCAATTCAGGCTCGGAGGGGGAGACATTTCTTTGGGATATCGACTTCGCCGGATCGTTTCTGGGCTTTGCCGTCGGCAAAGAGAGCTATTCGCCCGGCATCCACCGCTACACGGGCGGCGGCAGTGGCCATCCGGCGGCGGCAAACGCCCTGCGCGCCTTCCCCGCCGCCCAGCCGCCGACCGTAGACGGCAACCTGAGCGACTGGCCCGAAGGCGCCGAACTCCCGCTCAATGCCGGCACGGCGGGCTACATCCACCCCCGCTCCATCCCCACCCTCGACGACCTCAGCGGCACGATCCGCGCCCAATGGGACGCCAACCACCTCTACCTGGCCATCGCCGTCGTCGATGATGCGCTCAAGGCCGATAGCGCCGACATCTGGCGCGACGATGCCGTCGAGCTTGGCTTCGACGCCGCCAACAACGACGCCCTCGGCGGCCCCGACGACCACAAATACACCCTCAACATCGATGGCCGGGTCAAGGATTGGGATACAGCCATCGGCGCCCTTACGGTGGCGACGGGCACGGTCTCAGGGGGATGGACGATGGAGATCGCCATCCCGCGCACCCATCTGCAGCCCAGCCAGTGGCAGCCCAACACCCTCCTCGGCTTCGACTGGTCGCTGCACGACGACGATGACGGCGGCGACTGGGACAGCTATCTGATCTGGCGCTACAACCCCTTCATGGGCAGCGCTGCCGCCCTGGGCGATGTGCGGCTGGTCGGCTCGCCGCTGACCCTACAACAGGGGCTAGACGGCTACACCGGCGTCGAGGACGCCACCATCGATGCCTGGACGCCGACCACGAACTACAAATCCAGCCCGCTACTGTGGACGCGCGCCCCCGACTACCACTCCGCCTTGATCCGCTTCCCGCTCGACGGCTATCTCCCGCGCGCCATCACCATCCAGCAGGCCACGCTGCACCTGTATGTGAATGGGCGCTCGAACGAAGCCTACAGCATCGGCGTCGGCGCCTACCCGATCAGCCGCACCTGGAGCATCGACACCGTGACCTGGCAGCAGGCGGCGACAGGCGCGCCCTGGGGCGCGCCGGGCGCCAACGACCTGGGCCGTGACCGCAGCGGGGTCGCCCAGGACACGAAGACCCTCGGCGCCATCCAGCAGTGGGTGACGTTCGACCTCACCGAGGCCGTCCAGGGTTGGGTGCAGGAGCCGGGCGGGAACAAGGGCGTGATCCTCAAATCGACGACACAAGACCCAATTCGCTACGACCTGGCCGCCTCCGAGTTCGGCGGCGCCGCCTTCCGGCCCAAGTTGGTGATCAGCTACAGCCTGGAGCGCCACGAACTGCCCACCGACACGCCCACACCGACCCCCACCGCCAGCCCGACGGCCACGCCCACGCCCACGCCGACGCGCACTCCCACCCGCACGCCGACGCGGACGCCCACGCCATCGCCATCGGCCACGCCAACCCTGACGCCCACGCCATCGCCAAGCCCGACCGCCTCGCCAACCGATACGCCGTCGCCCACGCCCACCGCGACATCGACGCCAGGCCCGACCGCCTCGCCAACGGCCGAGCCGCTGCGGCTATTCCTGCCGATTCTCCTGCGCCCATGATCGCAGTCGGCCGCCGGTTGCTGTAACCCAATTTGCCAGATTGGGTTACAGCAACCGGCTTGCAACCTGAAACACCATCACCGCCAGCAGCCAGGGCAGAACCGTCTGGATGCCAACCGCCAACGCCGTCCAGCGCCAGCCCAGTTCGTGCCTCAGGGCGCCGATCGTCGCTGCACAGGGCACATACGTCAGCACGAAGACCAGGAAGGCCAGCGCCGCCGCCGGCGAGAAGGCCCCAACCAGGCTGCGGCTGAGGGCGATGTTCTGCGCGGGTGCAGCGGTCGGGAAGAGCTGGAGGCCCGGCGTCAGCACCTCTAGCAGCTGCTTGCCGGCTGCCAACGTGGCGCCGCCCAGCCCGGAAAGGGCGGCGCCGACCTCAGACGCCAGATCCGGCGGCGCCGTGGCTTCGGTCTGCTGGGCGCCGTACAATTGCGCCAGGCTGGAGATGACCATCTCCTTGGCCACCAGCCCTGTCAGCAGCGCTCCCGTTGCCTGCCATTGGCCGAAACCGGCCGGGGCCAGCGTGGGCGCGAGGGCGGCGCTGACACGGCCATAGTAACTGTGGCGATGATCCTCGCCCGGACGCCAGGGCAGGTGCAGCCCGGCCCAGAGCAACACCGAGACCAGCAGGATGATGGTGGCGGCGTTCTTGATGAACTGGGCGCTCTGCCGGCCGGCATGGAGCAGCAGACGCCGGGGCGATGGCAGCCGGTAGGGCGGCAGAGCGGCGGCGGTCAGCGCCGGCTGCCGCCTGAACAAGAGTCGGGATAGCACAATCCCGATGATGGCGGCGATGAGGACGCCCAGCACATAGAGGCCCCAGATCACCCAGCCGGCGTGATGGGGAAAGAAGGCCAGACCAAAAATGACATAGACCGGCAGCCGCGCCGAGCACGACATGAACGGGATCATCAGGCTGGTGATGATGCGGGTGGGGCGGTCTTCGATCCGGCGGGCGGCGTAGATAGCCGGGACATTGCAGCCAAAGCCGATGATCATGGGCACGAACGAACGCCCGCGCAGCCCAAATCCTTGTAGCCAGCCGTCCATCACCAGGGCGGCGCGGGGCAGGTAGCCGCAGTCTTCCAGAAAACCCAACGCCAGGTGCATGATGAACAAGCCAGGCGCGAACACCAGCACCCCACCCACCCCGGCCACGATGCCGTCGATCACCAACGACGTCAGCCACGCCGGCGCCTGCACAGCCGCCAACCCGGCGGCCAGCCCATGCGCCACCGGCCCGGCGATGATGGCGTCGATCCAGTCGAGATAAGGCGCGGCCACCTTCTGCACCAGACTGAAGACCACCACCATGACCGCCAGGAAGACGGCCAGCCCGCCGAAACGATGGCTGAGGAGAGCGTCCAGACGGGCAGGGCGCGCAACGACGCCCGCACCCGCCGCCAGAGCCGGGGCCAGGCGGAGGTCGCGGGCGAGATGTTCGCAGGTGCAGCCTTCGCCCCCCGTGGCGCCGGGGGCGAAGGCGCAATGACGGCAGAGCGGGCAGACGCCTTCGCCCGCAGATACTTTGGCGGTCGGCGATGGCGGCATGGGGAGAGCGGTTTCGTGACTCATGGCGGCAGCGCAACTGCAAATCACTTGCAACAGATCATGATAGCGGACTACCCGGCCGCGGGCGATGATCTAGATCAGTTCTGGTCGCCAAAACCCGCTTCGCCCTGGCACCGCTCACGACCGCCGCCTCCTGGCGCGGCTGGCGTCGCTGCGAGTCAGTCGCCAGGGGCTGACTGCTTTGACAATTCCCGCGCCCGCCCGCATAATCGCGCGTCGCCACGGAATCGGCCTTCGCGCCCCCCGTTGGCGCTCACCATGAAACCCCTGGACCCCCAACCATGATCGAACTCGGACAACTCCTGCGCCAAAACCGTGAGGCAAAGGAGCTTTCACTGGCCGATGTCGAAGCGCAGACCCGCATCCGCCAACGCTACCTGGCCGCACTGGAGGCAGGCGACTGGAGCGAACTCCCCAACGAAGTCGTCGCCCGCGGCTTCTTGCACACCTACACCCGCTTCCTCGGCCTCGACCCCAGCGAACTCCTGGGCCAATTCGGGCTGGGCGGCGAAGCGACGGTCGCCCCGGCCGGCAAGAACGCCCCGCCCGCCGCGCCCGATGCGCCTGCCTACCGCCCCATCGACTTCGACCTCTACACCGCCCGGCCGCAGCGCCGCCTGATGGCGCGACGCCTACTCCGCCTGGCCTTGCTGCTCATCGTCGCCCTCCTCCTCGGCTTCCTGCTCATCCGTTTCGGCCTCCCCCTGTTGATGGAGAGACGCACAGCCGCCAACACCCCGGCCCCGCTTGCCACCCTGCCGCCCACCGGCGTCCCGCCCGCCACCCCGCTCATCGTCCTCGGCGCCACCCCCACCCCCTCGCCCGCCCCGGCCCTCGCCACCGCCACAGTGACCCAGACGGCCGTCCCCGCCGCCACCCTGGCGCCAACCTTCACCCCCACCGCCACCCCCATCCAGCAGCTCCGGCTCCTGGTGGAGGTGACGCAGCGGGCCTGGGTTCTCGTCACCGCCGATGGCCAGGCGGTGCTCGAAGGCATCCGCGAGCCGGGTTCCCGCCAGGAATTCACCGCCCAGCAGAGCCTGAGCCTGCGCACCGGCAACGCCGCCGGGCTGCAACTCACGCTGAACGACCAGGCGCTCCCCAGCCTGGGCGGGCCGGGCGAAATCGTCGAACTGACCTGGGTGCTGGCAGACGGCAGCATCAGCCAGCCTTCACCCACCCCCACCCCCCTGCCCCCCACCGCCACCGCCACACCGCCACCCTGAAGGCTGCGGCCAGCGCCGATGACCCCCTCCTACTACCTCCTCACCCTCGGCTGCCCCAAGAACCAGGTCGATAGCGACGGCATGGCCGCCCTTTTGGCCGGCCAGGGCTACCGCCTGACCGAAAACCCGCGCTGGGCGGACGTGCTCATCGTCAACACCTGCGGCTTCCTGGAGGCCTCGAAAGAAGAGTCGATTGCGGCCCTGCAAGAACTGGGCAAACGAAAACGCCGCGACCAGGTGCTGGTGGCCGCCGGCTGCCTGGCCGAGCGCAACGGCAGCGAGGTGTTGGCGCGAGCGCCGGCCGTGGATGGGCTGCTGGGGACGCGCCGCTGGATGGACATCGCCGGCCTGGTGGGGCAGTTGCGGAGCCACGGCCCCGGCAAGGGCAAACGGACGTTCGCTCGCATCGAGATGCTGGGCGACCCCGCAACCCGGCCCGATGCGCCCACCCCGCGCGGCAGAATCCAGGGCGCCAGCGCCTACCTCAAGATCGGCGACGGCTGCAACGCCCCCTGCGCCTTCTGCTCCATCCCCTCGTTCAAGGGCAAGCTGCGCTCGCATCCTTTCGCTGCGGTCGTGGCCGAGGCGCAGGCGCTGGCGGCGGCCGGGGCCAAAGAAGTGGTCGTCGTCGCCCAGGATACCACCGACTACGGGCGCGACCGCGGCGAGCCGAACAGCCTGCCGCGGCTGTTGCAGGCTATCGACCAGAGGGCCGAGGGCCTGCGCTGGCTGCGCCTGATGTACGCCTATCCTGGCCATGTCTCGGACGAACTGATCGAGACCCTGGCCCGCACCCCCATCCTCCTGCCCTATCTCGACATCCCCCTCCAGCACGGCCACCGCGACACCCTCCGCCGGATGCGCCGGCCCAGCAACCTGGACATGGTGCACGACACCATCGCCCGCCTGCGCGCGGCCATGCCCGACATCGCCCTGCGCACGACTTTTATCGTCGGTTTCCCCGGCGAGACCGAAAGCGAATTCGAAGCCCTGCTCGACTTCGTGCGCGCCATCCGCTTCGACCGCGTCGGCGCCTTCACCTTCAGCCCCGAACCGGGAACCCCCGCCGCCGAACTCCCCGACCCGATCCCCGACCCGGTCAAAGAGGAACGCTGGCAGCGCCTGATGGCCACCCAACAACCGATCTCACTCGCCGCCAACCAGGCCCAGATCGGTCGCCGGCTGACGGTTCTGGTCGAAGGTCACGACGGCGACCTCAGCCTGGCCCGCTCCTACCGCGACGCGCCTGAGATCGACGGCTATGTGCTGGTCGCAGGCCGCCATCCCGCCGGGTCGATGATCGACGTCCACATCACCGGCGCCCTGGAATATGACCTGGTGGGCGAGCCAGCCGGCGCTGCTCCCACCATCGCTCCCATCCCGGCCAGAGGCGCGGCCCTGGCGGCGCCGATCGAGCTACTGGGCTGACCACGGCGGCGCGAGGAGCCCTCACCGTCTGCCGCCCCACAGCCGCTGCCACAGACCGGGGTTCGGGGGCGAAGAAGGCGGGGCGGCGTCTGGCGGGGGGGCCAGGTCGGCTACGGCCGCAGGGGCGGGGGTCGGAGGGGGCGGGGGCGGAGCCTGGGCGACGAGGGATGGGGACGAGGCCAGGCCATCCAACCGGCGCTGCAAGTCGAACAGATACTGCTCCATCTGCCGCATGCGCTCGCGCTCCTGCTCGCGGCCCTCGGCCTGGCGCCGCTGCGTCTCGAACAACTTGCGCTCGATCTCCAACATGCGCTCGCGCAGCTTGCTGTTCTCTTCCTTCAGGCTGAAATTGTCCTGCAACAGCACCCCCAACAGCTGCCGCGCCGTCTGCTGGTTGGACAAAATGATCTGCTGGCTATCGGAGAGCGAGTAGAGGGTGTCGGTCAGCAACTCGCCGACCTTCGCCGCCGGCTTGAGCGGCGACCCCTCCTCGTCCTCCAAAGACATCGGCATGGCGGCCTTCTCGATCGCAAACGAGGAGCCGGCAGCAAGCAGGGTGGCGGCCGGGTCCGCTGCCGCCGCATCCACCCCCTGCGCCAGCCGCTCGCGCACCTGCTGGTAGGTCAGCCCCTCCCCCAACAGCCGTTTGACCACGGCCAGCATCCCCAGATCGGCCGCCGCATAGCGACGATGCCCGCCCGTCCCCGCAAACTCGCCTGCGGACGGCGTCAGAAAATCGGCAAACTGCCTCGACCAGCGACGCAAGGTCGAGGCGGGGACGCCCAGGAGTTGGGCCGCTGCGGCCGGACGATGCGCTGGCGCCGCCATGTGCGATCGGACGAAAGCGATGGGCGAGGGCGTGAAAGGCGAGGCGTCGCCACCGGCGTCTCACGCCCCGCGCACTCAGTCGATAACCCGGTAGCTGGCATCGACCACATCCGCTTCGGGCGGCTGCCTGTCGGCCCCTGCTGCGGCCCGGCCGGAGGGAGTTGCGCCCTGACCAGGGTGGCGATACTCGTTGACGATGCCCGGCGAGGCCAGTTTCAGCAACAGTTGCAGGCCCAGCCAGAGGATGGCCAGATCATCCAGCTGGCCCAGGCCCAGGACGGCGTCGGGCACGAGATCGATGGGAGAGATGAGGTAGAGGCCCACGAGCGCAGGGAGGCCAAAACGCAGCCAGGGGCTGACGCGGCCATCGCGCAGCAGTTTCCAGGCCAGTTGGATGTTCTCGATCAGCTCACCCAGGCTGCTGGGGCGGGTGGAAGGTTGGGGATTGGAAGCCATGAAGCTGCTCCGATGAGTGAAGCCGGAAGTGCAAGCACATGCTAACACAGGCGAGAGGGATTGACGAATGAAGTGTTGCGGGTCGGCGGCTTGCCATTTGACACTTGACGCTTTCGACCTGCTATAGTGATACGCTCGAACACCCGCCAGGTTTCGTCCGACGATGAAGACCCTTGCCCAACATCTCGCCGCCCTCCCCCCCCTGGTGGTGGAGGCCATTGCCCGCAGCCAGGGCCTGACGCCGCCGCCGACTCAGTCTGCCGTCGATTGGCTGGCCGCAGCCCTGCTGGAACCGGAGCAGGTGCAGGCGATGTGGCGTCAGCTACGGCCAGAGGAGCAAGCCGCCCTCCAGCAGCTGGCCGCGGAGGGCAACCTGATGGCCGCGGCCAGCTTTCAACGGCGCTGGGGCGAAGTCCGACGCCTGGGCGGGGGCAGCCTCCAGCGGCTGCGGCCCTGGCAACAGCCCGCCACCATCGCCGAATCGCTCTGGTATCGGGGGTGGATCGGGCGCGGCTTTGCCGAAACGCCGGCGGGCCTGGTCGATTGTTTTGCCATCCCCACCGACCTGCTGCCGCTCTTACCCCTGCCGGCGCCCGCAGCCGCCTTCCCCTTGGCGCCGGCCGCCCTCCCCGACGGGCGCGGCCGCAGCGATGGCGACGCCTTCCTCGATGACCTGGCCACCCTCCTCATCCACCTGCACAACCAGACCGTGTGGGCGGGCGACACCGGCCGCTGGCGGGGCAAAGATTTGGCGGTCGTCATCCCGCAATGGCGCACGCCGCCCGCCGACCCCAACCGGCCGCTGGCCGCCGGCAGCCGCGGCGCCCTGCTGTTCCACTGTCTCGACCGGCTGGGTTTCGTCCAGGCCCAGGGCCGCCGCCAGCGCCTGAACCGGGAGGTCGTGCGCGATTGGCTGGAAGAGGACCGCTGCGAGCAGCGCTGCTCGCTGTTCGCAGCCTGGCGCACCTCGCCCGACTGGAACGACCTCTGCCTGACGCCCGGCCTACGCTGCATCGAGGGCAACTGGCGCAACGACCCTGTCCACACTCGCGCCGCCCTGTTCGCGCACCTGCGCCTGGCGCCGGCCCAGGTCTGGTACGGCCTGGACGATTTCATCACCGCCCTGCACAGCTATGCCCCCGATTTCCAGCGCCCCGACGGCAACTACGATGCCTGGTATGTGCGCGACCAGGCCGGCGTCCATCTGCGCGGCTTCGAGCATTGGCAAGAGGTCGAGGGTCGGCTGTTGCGCTATCTGTGGCAGGGGCCGCTCTTCTGGCTGGGGGTGACGGCGCTGGAGGCGGGCGGCGCCCACTGGCAGCTGACGCCCGACGGGGCCGCATGGCTGGCGGAGGACGGCCCGGCCGCACGCCCGGCTGCTCCCCCTCCCCCCAGCCTGGTCGTAGGCGAGGACTTCCGCATCCATCTCCCCAGCGGCGCCCGGCTGTCGGATCGCTTTCGGGTGGCGCGCTTCGGCGAGTGGGAGGCGACGTGGCTGGGCGGCTACCGCTATCGCATCAGCCGGCGGGGGCTGCGCCATGCCGCGGCCGCCGGCATCGGCCCGGATCAGGTGCTCGCCTTCCTGGAGCGCGCCAGCCAGGGCGCGCTGCCCGCCAATGTGCGCAGGGCGGTGGCGGCGTTTCAGCTGTGATCCAGCAGGTGCGACGCACTTTGGAAGTGCGTCGCACCTCACTTACACTACCGCCATGAACGACTACCGTAGCCATCTCAGCGTCACCCTGTGGGCGGCGCTGGCAGTGCTGGCCCTGGGCACGGTCTTGCCCCTGCCCGAGCGCACCCTCAGCGCCCAGATCTTCGGCTCGCCGGTCACGGTTGTCGTCACCGCCCGTATGCTGACGGGGCTGGTGGCGGTCGTCATCGTCTGCGCCGGGCTGGAGGCGGCCATCCGCACCCACCCCCGGCCCGAACTGTTGAACCATACCTATCGCTATTGGGGGTTGCCCAGCGCCATCGTCCTCGCCGCCGCCGCCGTCCTCCCCACGGCCCCCTCCGATGCCTGGTGGCTGGTGGGGCTGGCGATCACAGGTCTGGCCCTGGGCGCCGCCGCCATCGCCGAATATCACGTCATCGACCACGACCACCCCCGCTTCCACAACGCCCGCCTGGCCCTCAACGGCCTCTGTTACGCCCTGGCGGCCCTGGCCTTTGTGCTTATCTACAGCTCGCGCAGCCGTTCCCTGGTCTCGGCCACCCTGATCAGCGGCATCGGCGGGCTGTTGGCGTTGGACTTGCTGCGCGAAAGCACCCGCGGCCATCTTGCCGCCCTGCTCTACGGCGCCGTGACGGCGGTGGTGTTGGCGCAGTTCACCTGGGTTCTGAACTACTGGCCCCATCTCTCGATTCGGGTGGGCATGATCCTGTTGGTCGTGTTCTACTTGCTCGTCGGCCTTGCCCACCAGGAGCTGTTGGGCCGGCTGACCCGCCTGCGCGCGGCCGAATACCTGGTCCTGGCCGGGATCGTGGCGGCGCTGCTGGTGTGGTTCCCTTGACGACCTGAAAGCTCAAGCCAGGTGGTTTCACTTCTGACGCCCCCTCCTCCTCAACCCTTCGCTCTCCACACCCACCACACCCGCATGAACACACGCACCGCCTTCATCGGCCTGGGCATCATGGGCCAGGGCATGGCCCGCAACCTGCTGCGGGCGGGCTTCCCGCTCACAGCCTGGAACCGCACCGCCGCCAAAACCCAGGCCCTGGCGGCCGAGGGCGCGCTGGCCGCGACCACACCAGCGCAGGCCGCCGCCACCGCCGAGATCATCATCATCTGCGTCAGCGATACACCCGATGTCGAGGGCGTCCTCTTCGGCCCCGACGGTATCGCCGAGGGCGCCAGCGCCGGCAGCCTGGTGATCGATTGCAGCACCATCAGCCCCACCGCCACCCGCCAGATGGCGGCGAAATTGGCGGCCAAGGGCATCCATCATCTCGATGCGCCGGTAAGCGGCGGCAGCGAAGGCGCAGCCAAAGGGACGCTGTCGATCATGGTCGGCGGCGACGCCGAAGACTTCGCCCGCGCCCTACCGGTCTTGCAGGCCATCGGCAAGCAAATCACCCATGTGGGCGGGCACGGCGCCGGGCAAACAGTGAAACTGATGAACCAGATCCTGGTGGTCGGCCACGCCCTGGCCCTCAGCGAGGCCCTCCTCTTCGGCCAGGCCAACGACATCGACCTCGACGTCGCCCTCGAGGCCGTCAAGGCGGGCGCAGCCGGCAGCTGGATGCTCAGCTTTCGCGGGCCGCAGGTCCTGGCCCGCGACTGGCGGCCGGGCTTCACCATCGACTTGCAGCAAAAAGACCTGCGGCTGGTGTTGGAGGCTGCCGACCAGGCCGGCGTCCCCCTCCCGGCCACCTCGCTCATCTTCCAGTTCTATCGCACCCTGCAGGCGCAGGGTCTGGGCGGCGAGGGCAACCATGCCCTGATCAAGGCGCTGGAGCACTTGGCCGGGCTGGAGGTGAGGGGAAGCCGGGCCGATTGAGGACAGAAAGAGACCGCCGGGCGTGGGTCCCGGCGGTCTGGTTGAGTTGTGATCGGGTGAGCGTCAGTCGCGGCGGCCGAACAGAAGCAGGGCGTAGTACAACACCTGGCCGATGGCAGCGATGGCGGCAGCGACGTAGGTGAGGGCGGCGGCGTTCAGGGTCTTGTTGACGCCCACCATCTCCTGCTGGCTGAGGATACTCATCTTCACCAGTTCCTGCTTGGCCCGCTTGCTGGCGTCGAACTCGACCGGCAGGGTGACGACGCTGAAGACGGCGGTGAGCGCAAACAAGATCAGGCCCACCACGGCCAGGTTGTAACCAAAGCTGGTGATGGCCTGCAGCAGAAAACCACCCATGAACAGGAGCGGGCCGAGGAAGGAGCCAAACTGCGTGGCCGGCACCAGGGCCGAGCGCAGGCTGAGCGGCGCGTAGTTTTTGGCGTGCTGCAAGGCATGTCCGGCCTCGTGCGCGGCCACGCCCACAGCCGCGATCGACGGGCTCCGGCCGACATCGGGCGAAAGCCGGAGCGTGCGGCTGCGCGGGTCGTAATGGTCGCTGAGGAAGCCGTTGACCTCCTCGATGCGTACATCCTGCAGACCGTAATAGTCGAGCATGGCCCGCGCCGCCTGGGCGCCGGTGAAACCGCGGGAATTGGCAACCTTGCCATAGGCGCCAAAGGCGCTGCGGACGCGCACCTGCGCCCACAGGCCCAGAATGAGGCCGGGAATGGCTAGAATCAACCAGAGAGGATCGAAGAAAAACATGGTAGAGAACCTCCAGAAGAGATTTTCGATCGGTGATGGATCTTTTCCTGCTATTTTAGAGCGTCGTCCTAGCTAAGTATGACATCGGGCTGACAATTGGCTGTCGGGTCAGGAAGCGCCAAAGGCTTGCCAGGCAAAAATCACCAGCATCACCACCCCGATGGCGAAGCGCACGGCCGAGGAAGCGACATAGCCCAGGATGGCGCCGCCACTCGATTTCCAGGCCTGGCGCCAGTCTCCTCCGCGGCGATAGGTTTCCCAGACCAATAGACCCAACAGACAGCCGAGGATGGCGCCGAGGAAGTTGAACAAGATGAAACCAACGATGGCGGCCAACGCCGCTGCCAGCATCCCCTGCCAGCTCGCCCCGCCTTTGGCCGCGCCGAAAGCCGTCAGCGCCACGTCCGCCGCCATCGACGCCGCCACCAACACGGCCAACACCACCAGCGTCGGCCAGCCAACGCGCTCGAAACCATCGACCCAGGCCCAGGCCAGCGCCCCGGCCCAGATCAGAACCGCGCCCGGTAGCAGCGGCGCAAACGTACCCACCAGCCCCACGGCCATAGCCAGGTAGGCCAGCGCCTGCACCAGACTCTGAAAACTGAAGTCCATCATCGGCCCATTGTGCCACACCCCGCCCGCCAAAGCCGCATCCATGCCCCGGACATGAGGCCGCTGGGCAGCCTCACATCCGGGGGCCAACGAAACTACCAGCCGAAGCGTTCCTCCAGCCAGGGGTCGCCCTCCATGTGGTAGCCGTTCATCTCCCAAAAGCCGGGCCGGTCGCCAGCCATGAACTCGACCCCACGGATCCACTTGGCGCTTTTCCAGAAATAGCGCTTGGGCACCAGCGCCCGCAAGGGCCAGCCGTGTTCGGCATCCAGCGGCTTGCCGTCGAAGTGCCAGGCGAACATGGTGTCGTCGTCATCCAACACTTCCAGACCGACATTGGTCGTAAAACCGTTTTCGCAATGGAACATGACATGGCTGACTTCGGGTTTGAGTCGGATATCGAGCACGCGCAGGAAATCGCGCCAGCTGACGCCCGACCAGGTGGTGTCCAGCTTGCTCCAGCGGGTGACACAGTGGATGTCGCGGCGGATGGTTGTCTCGGGCAAGGCGCGAAACGCAGCCCAATCGAGCGTGAGCGGCTTCTCGACCAGCCCAAACACCCGAAAGTCCCAACGGGACAGATCGACGCGCGGCACCGAACCGTAGTGCAGGACGGGGAACTTGTCGGTCACGAACTGACCGGGGGGAACGCGGTCGCTGACGGTTTCGGGGCGCCGCGTGACTCGCTTCAGCCGCTCGACGCGCTTGAGGGGATTCTCGAATTGCATGTACGACACCTCGCTTGCATAGTGATCAGTGAAAACATCGAACCTGCGGCGGAACACGGAACAAACACACGCCGTGCGCCTGACTCACCCTATCAGACGCCGATGATCACAGGCTTGCTTACCCCTTACGCGTCTCTTATCGCTCAGAGAATGCGGGTCAGTTCACGCAATTCCATGAACCATTGCTGCCGCGGGCGCTCGTGGGGCCAATCGATCTCGGTCAGGGCCGTTGCCAGGTCAAGGGTCAGGATGTGCTTGCCGCGCAAACCCACCACCCGGCAGTGCGGTTGCCCATCGCAGGCGCGCAGGGCGTCGATGGCGGCGTTGCCCAGCCGGGCGGCCAGGATGCGGTCGAAGGGACTGGGAGCGCCCCCGCGCTGGACATGGCCCAGCCTGACCGAGCGCACATCGAACTGCCCGCCGCCCTCGGCGTCCATGATCTTCTGTAACATATCGAGTGTGTAGGTCGACGAAGCGTTTTCGTTCAAGATCACGATCGACAGACGCTTCCCGGCCTCGAAACCGCGCCGCAACCCTTCCACATCGGCCGCCAACTGCTTGAGGGTGAGGCCCTCTTCGGGCAGATAGACCCCTTCGGCGCCGCTGGCCAGGGCGGCCATCAGCGCCAGATAGCCGCAATCATAGCCCATGACCTCGACCACGAAGGCGCGCTTGTTGGCGCCGGCCGTATCCTTGACCTTGTCGAGGGCGGAGATGATGTTGTTGAGGGCGGTGTCGGCGCCAATCGAAAAATCGGTGCCGGGCAGATTGTTGTTGATGCTGGCCGGCACGATGACGATGGGGATCTGCAGCCCCGGATAGGGTTGGCGGCCGTTGGCAATTGCCTCGACATTCTGATACGCATCCATGCCGCCGATGACGATCATCGCCCGGATGTCCCTGGCTGCCAGCACCGCCGCCAGCGTCTCCAGATCGGCGCTTTGCAGCAGCAGCCGCCCCGCCCCCAGATCCGAGCCGCCCTTCGACGCCCACCCACTCACATCCATCCAGCCCAACGGCTCGACCTGGCCCTGCAACAACCCCTCGAACCCATAGCGCCCTCCCCACACCTCGTAGCCATGCTCGCTCGCCACCCGCGCCGCCACCCGGGCGGCGGCGTTCATCCCCGGCGAATCATGCCCGGCCGTCACCAGCAACAGACGGCCCCTGTGCGCCTCAGCCGCCCCCCCCACCCCGGTCAGCAGCCGGAGCAAGTGCAGCTGGTCCTGAAAACTCGGCCCGCGTAAGGCCAAAGCCCCTTCATAGTCGCCGGCCTCGATGCACTTGCCCACCGCCTGGCTTTTCTCCACCATCTCCACCAGCGGCGTGCTGTGCACCTGGTTGTTGCGGATGCCCAAAAAGCGGGGTGGGACTTCGGCGCCGTGGGCGACCAGGTTCTCGACCGCCGCCGCGCCCAAGCGGGTGGAAAGCACACGGTCATAGGCGCTGGGCGAACCCCCGCGTTGGACGTGGCCCAGCACCGTTACCCGCGTCTCGGCGCCCATCTGCTTGGCGATGATCTCCTGGACGATGGCCGAGTGCAGGGGCAGGCCATCGGGATGGCGGGCGCCCTCGGCCTGCATGATGATGGCATGTTTGCGGCCGGCCTCGCGCCCGCGCTTCATCGAAGCGATCATCTCCTGATGCCAGCGCGGCTTCAGTTCCTCTTCGGGGATGATGATCCAGTGGGCGCCGGCGGCGATGCCCCCGGCCAGGGCCAGATAGCCGCAATTGCGCCCCATCACCTCCATCACGAAGGTGCGCTGATGGGCCGAGGCAGTGCTGGCCAGTTGATCGGCGGCCTCGACGATGCGGTGCAAGGCCGTGTCGGCGCCGATGGACATATCGCTGCCGTAGGTGTCGTTGTCGATCGACCCCGGCAGACCCACCACGGCCAGGCTGGGTTGGGCGCCGGCGTCGAGCGTGATCTGGCCCAGGGCCGCCGCCTCGGCCAGTAAGCCCGGCCATTCCTCCGACAAAATCCGCGCCCCGGTCAGCGAGCCGTCGCCGCCAATGACCACCAGGCCATCGATCCGGCGCTGGTAGAGATGGACGGCCGCCATCCGGCGCCCCTCGCGGGTGCGGAATTCCTGGCAGCGGGCCGTGCCCAGGATCGTTCCCCCGCGCTGCAAGATGCCCCCCACCGACCACCAGTTCATCTCGCGAATCGCCTCGCCGCCATCCACGGCCCCTTGCCAGCCGTTCTGAATGCCAAACACCTGCAGACCGCGGTGCAGACCCATCCGCACCACCGCCCGCACGGCCGCATTCATGCCCGGCGAATCGCCGCCGCTGGTAAGCACGCCGACCGCGTGCACCTTGTTTTCACTCATGATTGGATCTCCGAACAGGGAAAGTAGCTGCGCCCACGGGCGCAACGGCAAGGGCATTGTAGGCCAGGCCGGGCGCATGGGCAACCGCGCCGGCCTGCTCAGTCCGTCTCGGGCATCACCCAGCGATAGCCCACCCCGCGCTCGGTGAGGATGTACTTCGGTTTCTTGGAATCCTCCTCGATCTTGTCGCGCAGGTAGGCAATATACAGACGCAGGATCTGCGAATCGTCCTTGTATTCGTAACCCCACACCTTTTGCAGCAGGATGTCGGCGGGGATCAGCCAGTTGGGATTCTTGACCAGATGATAGAGCAAGCGCCATTCGGTGGGGCGCAGGCCAAGGCGCTTGCCCTCGACGATGACCTCGCGGCGGGCGAAATCGATCTGCAACCGCTCATCCACCCGCAGCACTTCGCTATCTGTCACCGAAGGGCCGCTGGCGCGGCGCAAAACCGCCTTGATGCGGTCGCTCAGCTCGCGGGGGCTGAACGGCTTGGTGACATAATCATCACTGCCAGCGGCAAAGGCAAGGTGCTTGTCGCTTTCCTCGTCTTTCACCGTCAACATGATCACCGGCACATCCGACACCTCGCGGATCTGCTTCAGCGCCTCGAAGCCGTCCAGCTCCGGCATCATCACATCCATCACCACCAGGTCGGGCAGAAGCTCGCGCACGCGGACGACAGCCTCCTGCCCATTGGCAGCGCTGATGACGCGAAAACCGTCCAGTTCCAGATTGTATTGGACGAACTTGATCATCCGCGGCTCATCGTCTACGACCAGGATGAGCCTGCCGGCAAAGGGATTGTTGCTGCTCATAGGTCAACGCAAAAGCATCGGCAAGGCCACGCTCCAGCGCCCGCCCACCAGGAGATGGACATCGTGCTGATAGTTCGGATCGACGCCGAAACGGGCATCGTAGCCGATGAGCATCGTCGGCTGGTTGGGGCACAGCGCCAGCCGGGGCGAGGCAAAGGGAAACGGGCGGTCGGGAAACAGGGCAAGCGGTTGCAGAACCGGTTGCGGGGCCAGCGGGTCAGGGTTCAGCCGCACCAGGCCCACGCGCGCGGCGGCGCCGGGCGCGGGCGAACTGGTCAGGCTGATGATCGTATCGCCGCCGATGGGGTCGATATCGCTCCAGGGCGATGTCTCGGCGGCAAACGGGCTATCGGCCACAGAAATGACGGCGCCGAGGTCGGGGTCGCCGCTGAGGACGCGCTCATCCAACCACCTGGCCCGCACATCGCTGTTGCCGGCGGCTGTGGCCGTCCACACCGCCAGAAACGCCTGCCGGCTCTGCGAATAGCTCAGCCGCGGTTCGCTTTCGACATCGCTGCCGAAAGCAAGGTCGAAGGCGGCGCCGATCAACTCGTCGCCCGGCGTCGAGGCCCCGCGCAGCCGCTGCCCGCGCAGGTCGAAATCGCCGGGGGTGAACTCATAGCTGTAAGCCACCAGGAAATACGCATACTGGCTGCCGGCTGCCACCACCGGCTCGGTTTCGGCCCGCTCAAAATCGGCCGCCACGATCAGATCATCGCCGATCAACTCGCCCCCACCGGCGCCCTGATGATAGCGAGCCACTCGTTGCGCCCGGATGTCGCCGTTCAACTCGTAGACCACGGCAAATTGGCCGGTGGCAGGCAAAAAAGCCAGGTCGGGGTCTACCTCTCGGCCCACGGTGGCGCTGATATTGAAAGCCGCTCCCCTCAGTTCGGGGCCGTTGTCGCCGCCGCCCGACCAGCCGGCCAGCCGTTGCCCCACCACATCGATGTCGCCGCTGGCCAGCTGTCGTTCGTAGACCACCAGAAAATCGCCGTCCAACGGGTTGAAGGCAACGCGAGCGTTGCGCTCCGGTGACGAAGTCTCGGCGATCACAAACGCTTCGCCCAACCACTGGAACCCCGACCCCGGTCGCGCTCTGCGTCCATACAGGTCGGTGTCGCCCCCTCCCATATCCACCTGCCACACCACCAGGATCTCGGCGCGATTGCAGTCGTAAACGACAGCCTGCACCCGCTGATCCCGGTCACCGCCGGCGACCTCGATCTCGCGCAGGATGGGCGCGCCCTGGCTGCGGCCAAGCGCGCTCGGCCACAGCAGCAGGGGAAGGAGGCAGAGGAGCAAACGTAGACTGTTCATGCTCGTTTTCCCGCCTATTGTGAACCTTTGTGCGCCCGATGGCAAGCCAGCAGAGCGACCAGAAGTTCCAACCGTAGGCGTGGGGTCTGCTATACTTGCAGAGAGCGATCATCGTCCTGGCCCCGATGCTGGCCTCACCCCTGGCCGACGAACGACGCCACCTTCCCCATGCCCCTCATCCTCCTCACCAACGACGACGGCGTCCACTCGCCCGGTCTCCTGGCCGCGGCCCGCAGCCTCGAACCCCTCGGCGACCTGCTGATCGTCGCCCCGGCGACCCAACAATCAGGCGCCTCGCGCAGCCTGCGATCAGGCTTCGACGGACGCATCTTCCCCACCCTGCTCGAAGAGGATGGCCATCACTTCCCCGCCTGGCAGCTCGACGGCACACCCGCGCAGGCCGTGCTCTATGGCGTGGTCGAAGTCGCCGCCCGACTGGCAGGCCGCCGGCCCGATCTCATCGTCAGCGGCATCAACTACGGCGAGAACCTGGGCAGCCAGACGCTTATCTCCGGCACGGTGGGAGCGGCCATCCAGGGCGGCGACATGGGCATCCGTTCGCTGGCCGTCTCGTTGCAGACCAGCAAGGACTACCACCTCAGCCACGGCCAGGACGTAGACTGGTCGGCCGCCGTTCATTGGCTACGCTTCTTTGCCGGCGCGACCTTGGGCGCTCAGCCCTGGCCGCCGGATGTGGCCGCGCTCAAAATCGACATCCCCGACGCCGCCAGCGCGCAAACGCCCTGGCGACTGACCAGGCAGAGCAGCCAGGAGTATTTCGTCTCGCGTTCCTGGCGTGCGGGCGGGCTGGAAACGCCCTCGCCCCTGGATTACGAGGTCTTCGTCGACGACGAACACCTGGAGGCCGACTCGGACATCCGCGCCTTCGCCATCGACCGCATCATCTCCGTCACCCCGCTCAGCGCCAACCTTTCCGCCCGCGCCTCCCTCCCCGCCTTCGAGACCCTGCTGCGCCAGGCTGCCGCCGGCTGAAACCATGAGCACATCGCTACCCGAACCGGGTTTGCTCAACGAACCGGGCATCGTCGCCAATCGCGCCCGCTCCTATGTATCGGTGCGACTGGCCGTAGATGTGGTAGGGCTGGCGTTGATCCTGATGGTCGGCGCCTCGACCGCAAGTGCGCCAGGCGGCGTCGTTCCGACCGTGCTGGTGTTGCTCACCGACCTGGCGGGGCTGCTGATCTACCGGCTGGCAGTGCGACGATGGCCGGCGATCAGCACCTATCTGCAATTGGTGGCGGCGGGGCTGTTGGTCATCGCCCTCGATTACAGCCTGGGCGAGGTGACGGTGTTGGTATGGCTGGTCTTCATCCCGCTGGGGCTGGCCGGCGGCTTGATCATCGCCCGGCCGGGGTTCAACAGCCTGGTTGTCATCAGCCTGCTGACCATCTTCGCCCTTTTCGTGGGGTCGTTGGCGCTGGGGCGCAACCCGCTGCCGCTGGAACTCCCATCGCAACAGACTTTTCTCCTCGCCATTGCCATCGGCCTCATCCTGATCATCATCAACGTCCTGGTCGAGACACTGGTCATCCATCTCTATCAGGCCGAAGATCGGCTGGTGCAGACCCAGGTGCATCTCTTCCAGGCCCGCAGCGAACTGGAGCAAAGCCGCGAGCGGCTGTATGACGTTCAGCAAGCCACGCGACGGATCGAGCGACTCAGCGCCATCGGCCAGATCGCGGGCCAGATCACCAGGTCCCTGCGTGCACCCCTGGCTACCGCCGAGAACGGCCTGGCCGCGCTCGAACTCCCGGCCGAGGATCTTGCCCAGGCCCAGGCAAACATCCAGTCTGCCCTGCGCATGTTGGACGGTCTCGATCAATTCACCCGGCTGGGCCAGATGCAGGTTCAGAACGTCAACCTCGACGACCTGCTCATCGCCGAGATGACCGGGCTGAACGCGCCCCAGGGCGTGACCGTCCAGCGCGAGAAGCCGCCCATCCTCTCCCCCATCCAGGCCGACCCCCGCCACATCCGTCTGATGATGCACCATCTCTTGCTCAACGCCCTGCAAGCTGTGGGCGATGCGGGCGTTGTCACCGCCACCCTGGCCCCGGCCCCCGAGGGTGTGCGCTTCGTCGTCAGCGACACCGGCCCCGGCATCCCGCCCAACCGTCTGGAACAGATCTTCGAGCCGCTTTACACCAGCCGGCCGCAGGGCTTTGGCCTGGGCCTTGCCATCTGCCAGCAAGTCGTGCGGATGCAGGGCGGGCGCATCCAGGTGCAAAGCGTCGTCGGCGAGGGGACGGCGGTCAGCGTCTATCTTCCCCGCCTTCCCCGCAACCCGCCCGAAGAACTGGCGCAAGACATGGCCGGCTGAGCGCACCACCCGAAGGAACACGATCATGTCCATTCCATCTCGTCTCGTCATCCTGGCTTTCACCGTCGCCGTCATCCTGGCCGGCGGATGCACGCGCGAGCGGCCGCCCCAGGGTGGGGCCACACCTGCCAGCACGACCACCACCACACCCGCCCCGCCACCGGCCACCACCACCGCCCATGCCGCCGGCAGTGCCATCCCCACCCTGGCTGTCGCCGCCACACCCACGGCCATCGTCCTGCAATCGGGCGGGACGCTTGACCCGGCCGCCGGCCTGCCTCCCACCCCCGACGCCCCGGACATCACGCCCCAGCCCACGGCCCTGGCCGGGCCGGGCGCCTCGGGCGAGTCCTTCACCTACAAAGTGCAGCCCGGCGATACGCTCTACGCCATCGCCCGCAAATTCAACGTCGACGCCCAGGCCATCATCGACCGCAACCAACTTCCCAACCCCAATGCCCTCAGCGTGGGCCAGGAGATCGTTGTCCCAGGCCGGGCGCCGGAGGGCGTGCAGACGGGCGAGGGCTACATCCATGTCGTCGCCGCCGGGGAGACGTTGTTCGCCATCGCGCAAAAATACGGCGTGCCGCTGGACCAGTTGGCGCAGGTCAACCAGATCACCAACCCCAACGCCTTGCGCGTGGGCCAACGGCTGCTCATCCCCACCGGCGGCCAACAGACGCCCGCGACCGACGCCCAACGCCTGCACATCGTCCAACCCGGCGAAACACTCACCGCCATTGCCGCCCGCTACGGCGTCAGTCCACAGGCGATCATGGCAGCCAATGCCCTGCAGAACCCCAATCGCATCGTTTCGGGCCAACGCTTGATCATCCCGTAGGCGCAGCCCCCCCCGTCTGGACACAGACCGAATTCGTCAGGGCTTCGGAAGCTGGCCGTCAGGCCCCTGGCCGGAGTTGCGCCATACTGACAAGGACAACCATCCCCACGGGACGCCACCATCGCCCCGTTTTCCCCCTCTTTCAGGAGCCACTACCATGGGACAACTCGTCGTCAGTCTCTTCATCGCCTTCCTCGCCGGCCTGGGTGTGGCGGCGCTCATCGCTGGCGCTCGCGCACGGTCGGGCAAGCCGCAAGCATCCATCGGCGTGCTCCCTGGGCTGGTTGTCTTCCTGCTCGTCTTCGGCGTCATCGCCGCCATCAACAGCTATACGATCGTCCAGGCTGGCTCGGTGGCCGTGATCAAACGCCTGGGCCAGGTGCGCGGCGTCTTCGAACCGGGCCTGAACTGGAAACTACCCTTCCTCGACCAAACCATCGTCTATCGCACTCAGGAAATCGTCTACGAAACCAGTGACGAACCCAATCAGTCACAGGCCGACTACACCGACATCCCGGTTGACACCGCCACCAGCGACGGCCAGCAGATCACTGCCCGCTACACCGTGCGCTTTCGCATCAACCCTCAGGAGGCGGCCAACATCGTCAACAACCTGGGCACCGAGCAAGAACTGGTCGAGAAGTTGGTCAAGCAGAACAGTCGCGTGTGGGCGCGCACCCTGCTGCGCCGCTTCACCGCCAATCAACTGTATTCGGGCGACATCCAGGAGGCGCAAGAGGCCATCCAAGCACAGTTGGCCCAGGATTTCGCCGCCGAGGGCCTGGAGCTGGTCTTCTTTGGCTTGCGCCAGATCACCTTCTCTGATGCTTACATCGATGCGGTGGAACTCAAGCAGATCGAGGCCGAAAATATCATCACCAAACAGAACCTGGCCAAGCAGGCCGAGTTCGAGAAGCAGCGGGTGATCACCGAGGCCCAGGCCGAGGCCGAGAAGCAGCGTCTGGAACGCATCGGCGTCGCCCAGGGCGAGGCCGAAAGCATCAAACTCAAGGCCCAGGCCGAGGCCGAGGCGACGCTGGTGAAGGCGCGCAGCCAGGCCGAGGCCAACAAGCTCATCGCCGAGAGCCTGACGCCGGAGGTGATCAACTGGCAGGCGGTAAACCATTGGTCGGGCTACTATCCCACCGTCTTCAGCCCCGGCAGCGAGGGCCAGCCCATCATCCTGCCCGGCGATCTCTTCGACGTCGCCACCCCCACGCCGGCGCCGTAACCGCGGTTGCCCCTTGCCAGGGTGTTGACAAGCGCCGTCCAACGTGCTAGGCTGTAAGTAATCCCAGGTGCGCATCGCCTCGGTGTAGCAGCGTGAATCAAAACCGTCTCACTACAATTCGTCGATGCACCCCACCCCTTTTTCCGCTTTCTCCGGTTGCTGACAAACGGCAGAGCGCGCGGTTGGCTTCGTTCCGACCGCACCGCTCTGCCGTTTTGCTTTACCGTTTCCTTCCTTTTTCCCCGACGCGCCGGGTTCGATGGTGAAAGTCCGGTAGGCGTCTCACCTCTCGATGGCCTCGGAGTGACGGGGAGACCCATTGCGCAGGAGGCAAGTCCATGTTTCACGAAGCTGAGTTGCGGGAGTTGGTCGAATTCGATGGACAAGAAAGCCCGGTTGTCAGCCTGTATCTCCATGTCGATCCGCGCTTTCGCACCGCCGACGAGTACAAACTGATCCTTCGCGGGCTTCTGGATGGCGCCGTCGGCGTCGAGCAGGCCGACCGAGAACGCATCGAGCGTTTCTTCGATCTGGAATATGACCGCAAGGCGCGAGGCGTCGTTTGTTTTTCGTGTCAAAAACAGGGATTCTGGCGCAGCTATGCGTTCGAGACGCCGGTGGACGATGCCATCATGGTCGATCGGCGGCCGTTGGTGCGCCGGCTGGTGGAGATGATCGACACCTACGGACACCTGGGCGTGGTGGCTGTGGACAAGCATGGCGCTCGCTTCTTCTCCTTCCACCTGGGCGAACTGGAAGAAGCGCGGGGCATGGTGGGCGAGGAGGTCCGCCGTCACAAACAGGGCGGCTGGGCGGCCCAACGCTACCAGCGCCATGAGGATGAGGCGGCGCTGGCCAACCTGCGTGAGGCGGCGGAACAAACCGATGAATTGCGGCGTCAGAACCACTGGCAGCGGCTGGTTTTGGCCGGCACCGAAGCCAACGTCGCTCGCTTCCGCGACTTGCTGCCCTCGCACCTGCAACAACTCGTCGTCGGCGCCATGCCGCTGGAATTGGACGCCAACATCAACACCGTGCGCGAGCGCGCCGAGGCCGTGGCCATGCAGGCGCGGGCCGGCTACATCGCGCAGCTGGCCGATGACTTGCTGGTGGTTGCAGGCAAAGAAAACGGCGCCGTCGTCGGGCTGAAACCCACCCTCGATGCCGTCCAGTCCGGGCGCATCTACCAACTCCTGTTCACCGAAAACTACGAAGTCGGCGTCGACGCCGTCCGCCGCTGCGAACGCTGCGGCTATCTCAGCAGCGATGGCAACGGCGCCTGCCCGGTGTGTGGCGGCGCCCGGCAACCCCTCGCCGACGCCATCAACACCCTCGCCCGACGCAGCATCGCCCAGGGCGCCAATGTCATCGTCCTGCCGCCTGGCAGCTCCCTGGCCACCGAGGGCCATCACATCGGCGCTTTTCTCCGCTTCTGACCCTCCCTCGCGGGGGCGGTCGCACGACCGCCCCCGCCGCTTAGCCATGCAACAGCCACCCCCTCCCCGCCCGTCCCCCAACCCCCTCCTCATCGCCCTGCTGACGGCGCTTGGCGTCTTCACCATCGGCCTGATCGCCATCACCATCGGCCTGCGCCTGTTCAATCGCCCACCCGCGGCCACACCCACCCCCGATCTCGGCGGCATCATCCTGACGCCGCTTGTGCCTGGGAGCACCCCCACCCTTGCGCCCAGCCCCACCCCCACCGAAACGAGCACCCCTAGCCCCACCCCCACCCTCATCCCCAGCCCCACGCCCACCGAAACGGCCACTCCCACCGTCGTCCCCAGCCCCACCCCCAGCCCCCAACCCACCCCCTATGCCGGGCCGTACCGGGCCAACGGCGGCGATTATGTCGTCCTCCAGCGCGGCGGCTTCACCATCGATGGCTCGCTGGCCGAATGGGGCGGCGTGCCTTCGCTGCCCTTGACCCAGGTGCAGCAAGGGCCTGAAAACTACACGGGCCTGGCCGATTTCGGTGTCAGCGGGCGGCTGGCCTGGGATGCGGCCTTTCTCTACATCGCCTGGGAGGTGTCCGACGACATCCATGTGCAGGAACTGGGCAGCTACGAGATGTTCAAGGGCGACGAGGTCGAGTTGTGGATCGACGCCGACCTGCCCGGCGACTTCGACGAGAACAGCCTCAACGGCGATGACTACCAGTTTGGCTTCTCGGCCGGGCGCAGCATCGGCTTTGGGCCAGAGGGCGTGGTCTGGTATCCGCAGCGCCGGCCCGATTGGAACACCCAACTGGTGGTGGCCAGCCAGCCGCTGGGGGGCCAGGGCTACACCCTCGAGGCCGCCATCCCCTGGACGATCCTCCTGAGCACGACGCCGCGGGCGGGCATGGTCTTCGGCTTCGCCCTCAACGCCAGCGACAACGACGTGCCCGGCGCAGCCGCCCAACAGACCATCCTCATGCACACCCCCGGCATGGTCTTCGGCCAACCGGCCACCTTCAGCAACATCCGCCTGCAATGACGGCGCCCGCCGGCTTACACCGGTCAGGTTCTGCAGACCCTGACCGGTGCGCCGTTGGAGTATTTGAGTTCTGTTAGCGTTGGCCTCAATTGGGGCGCGGCCTACGCCTGGTTGCAGGCTAAACGGGTATAGTAGGGGCGAGACGGTCGCCCAGTCGTGCGCCCGCCTCGCCCCTACTCAAGTCGAATCGGAGTTCTTTCTGCCATGATGCAGTTCGATCGCTATACCGAGCGCGCCCAAGATGCCCTGATGCGCGCCTACGAGATCCTACACCGTTTTCAACATAGCCAGGCCGACACCGAGCATCTGTTCCTGGCCATGCTCGAACAAAACGAGGGCATGGTCCGACAAATCCTGACCCAACTCAAGGTCGACGCCGACAAAGTCCATGCCGAGTTGGAGGCCATCCTCCAGCGCGCGGCCCGCACCGGCGCCCCCAGCGCCGAGATGACCTCGACCGGCCAGATCTACATCACCCCCCGCCTCCACCGTCTCACCAGCCAGGTGGCGCTGGAGGAAGCCGAACGCATGGGGGATCAGTACATCTCCACCGAGCACCTGTTCCTGGCCATCGCCTCCGAACGCAACACCCCCAGCGCCAATCTGCTGCGTAAATACAACCTCAGCAAAGACGCCATCGGTCGCGCCATCGAAGAACTGCGGCGGAGCAAGGGCGGCAGCGAGGCCAAGTCCGAGAGCCGCTATCGCTTCCTGGAGAAATTCGCCCGCGACCTCACCGCTCTGGCCGCCGAGGACAAGCTCGACCCTGTGATTGGCCGCGAGCAGGAAGTCCTGCGCCTGATCCAGGTGCTCAGCCGGCGCACCAAGAACAACCCGGTGCTGATCGGCGAGGCCGGCGTGGGCAAGACAGCCATCGTCGAGGGCCTGGCGCAACGCATCGTCCAGGAGGACGCGCCGTCGTTCTTGATCGGCAAACGGATCATGGCCCTGGATTTGGGCGCCATGATCGCCGGCACCCGCTTCCGCGGCGAATTCGAAGAGCGGCTGAAAGCCGTCATGGATGAAGTCCGCACCTCGGAAGGCGAGATCATCCTCTTCATCGATGAACTGCACACGGTAGTAGGGGCGGGCGCGGCCATGGGGGCCATGGATGCCAGCAACATGATGAAGCCGGCCCTTGCCCGCGGCGAGTTGCGCGTGGTGGGGGCCACCACCCCCGACGAATTCCGCAAACACATCGAACGCGACGCCGCCCTCGAGCGCCGTTTTGCGCCCGTGTGGGTGGATGAACCGGCCATCGACGAAGCCGTACAGATCCTGCAAGGGCTGCGCCAGCGTTACGAGGACCATCACCAGATCGAATTTACCGACGACGCCCTCAGTGCGGCCGTACGCTTCTCGCACCGCTATGTCAGCGCCCGCCATCTGCCCGATAAGGCCATCGACCTGATCGACGAGGCCGCGGCCAAGATGCGGGTGGCGCTCGAATCCGAGCCGGCCGAACTGCGGCAGTTGCGCCGGCAGATGAAAGAGATGAAACAGGCCGAAGAAGCCGCCTGGGCTGCTCGCGAATACGAACAGGCCGCCCAGATCAAGACCGAGGCCCTGCGCCTGGAAAAGGAATACAAGATCAAGCTCACCGCCTGGCAGGAGAAATCCGGGCTGACAGGGATCGTCGGCGAGGAGCAGATCGCCCAGGTCGTCCACGCCTGGACGGGCATCCCCGTCAGCCAGATGCTCGAATCCGAGACGCGGAAGCTGCTGCGGATGGAGGAATTCCTGCACAAACGCATCATCGGCCAGGAAGAGGGCATCGCCGCCATTTCCGACGCCATCCGCCGCTCCCGCGCCGGCCTCAAGGACCCGCGCCGGCCGATCGGCTCGTTCATCTTCCTCGGCCCCACCGGCGTGGGCAAGACCGAGCTGGCCCGCGCCCTGGCCGAATTCCTCTTCGACGACCCCGACGCCCTGCTCCGCATCGATATGAGCGAATACCGCGAGCCGCACACCGTCAGCCGGCTGATGGGAGCGCCGCCGGGCTATGTGGGTTATGACGAGGGCGGCCAACTAACCGAGGCCGTCCGCCGCCGGCCCTACCAGGTCATCCTCTTCGACGAACTGGAAAAAGCACACCCCGAAGTCTGGAACGCGCTGCTGCAAATCCTGGAAGATGGCCGCCTGACCGACGGCCAGGGCCGCACCGTCGATTTCCGCAACACGGTCATCATTATGACCACCAATGTCGGCTCGCAGCATGTAACCCAAAGCAAGCGCATCGGCTTCCGCTCGGATGAAGGCATGAACGACAGCCGCTTGCTGGGCGACATCCAGCGCGAACTCAAGCGCACCTTCCGGCCCGAATTCCTCAACCGGGTGGATGAGATCGTGCCCTTCCATGTCCTCACGCTCGACCAGGTGCTGCGCATCGTCGATTTGCAGGTGGCCGAGGTGGCCAAACGCCTGGAAGAGCACGCCCTGGAGATCGAACTGACCGACTCGGCCCGCCGCGCTCTGGCCGCGCAGGGTTATGACCCCGAATACGGCGCCCGCCCCCTGCGCCGGGTCATCCAACGGGTCATCGAAAGCCCGCTGAGCAAGCAACTGCTGAACGGCGAGTTCGCCACCGGCGACTTGATCATCATCGACGCCGAAATCAGCGGCGAGGCCGACGACGAGAAGGCCCTGCGCGAGGCCAAATTCAGCTTCCGCAAGGGCGAACGCGCCCCCATCGCCGTCGATCTCCCGGTGAGCGTGGATCAGATGGCATAGACCGTTGCCTGACCCCAGACCGGCCCCTCAGCCATCGACCAAACGCCCGGATGTCCGGGCGTTTGCTTTTTCAGGCCCTAGTCGCCCCACCGCCCCCACCCCACCCTGCCGCTCTGCCAGTCTGCCAGCACCTGCTCGACGCCAGGCGTGAGCGGCTGCGGCAGAGCGTCGGGCGGGAAACAGCCGGCCTGGGCGATCTCGGCGCCATCGATCTTCAGGCTGCCCCGCAGCAACCGGCAGGCAAAGACGAAAATGTGGTCGCGTTTGTACTCGCCCGTGTACAGGTAGACGCCGACCAGCCGCGCCACCTCGACCTCCAGCCCCGTCTCCTCGCGCATCTCTCGCACCATCGCTTCCGCAGCCGTCTCGGCCCCATGCCCGCCCCCGCCCGGCAGAAACCAGAGCCGCCGGCCGTAGTTGTGCCGCACGAAGAGAATGCGCCCCGTTTCCTCCGCCAGGATGCCGCGCACACCGATGGTCGTTGGCCGGCGCAGCCGCCACCACCACCGCAAGACGCTCAAGGCCGGGTCGCGCCAGTTCCATTGCATGGTATGCGTGTTGCGTGTTGCGTGTTGCGTGTTGCGTGTTCCGTGAAGATCGCCGGCGTCTTTTCACGCCTCACGTTTCACGTTTCACGCCTCACGATGTCATTCGTGTTGAAATAGCGCCAGGGCGATGGAAGCCCCTAGGCGGGCGTTGTTCTCCAACAAAGCCAGGTTGGCCCGCAGGCTGGCCTCGCCCGTGCTGGCGGCGATGTGGCTGAGCAGGAACGGCGTCAGGGCCTTGCCGCGGACGCCCCGCTCGGTTGCAGCGGCCAATGCCTGCTCGATGGCCGCCGTCGCCGTCGCCTCATCCAGGGCCGCCTCGGCCGGCACGGGCACGGTCACCAGCATCCCGGTCTGCAGGCCCAGCCGCCGGTGCGCCCGCCAGATGGCCGCGACCTGGTCGGGCCGATCACAGCGGGCGTCCACCGGCAGCCCGGACGAACGAGTATAGAAGGCGGGGACCTCGTCGCAGCCAAAGCCGACCACCGGCACGCCCAGTGTCTCCAGTCGCTCGCGCGTGCGCGGCAGGTCGAGGATGGCCTTGGCTCCGGCGCAGACGACCAGCACCGGGAGGGTGGCCAGGGCCGTCAGGTCGGCGGATTCGTCGAAATCCTCGCCCCGGTGCACGCCCCCCAGCCCGCCGGTGACGAAAACTTCGATCCCTGCCCGGTGCGCCACCCACATCGTCGTGGCCACGGTGGTGGCGGCGTCCAGCCGGCGGGCGACGACGATGCCCAGGTCGCGCAACGAGGCTTTGACGATGCCCTCGTCGCGGGCGAAGTGCGCGATCTGGTCGTGGTCGAGGCCGGCGACCGCCTGGCCGGCCACAAAACCGCAGGTGCGCGGCTCGGCCCCGGCCTGGCGGATGATCGCTTCCAGACGCAGGGCGGTCTCGAAGTTCTGCGGGTACGGCAGCCCGTGGGCGATGACGGTGGATTCGAGGGCGACGGGGGGCATGGGGATGATGAGTGGCAGGTCGCAGGTGGCAGGTCGCAGGTGGCAGGTCGCAGGTGACGCGTTTCTCGTTGATTGTTGATTGTTGATTGTTGATTGTTGATTGTTGCCTTATCTACTTGTCTACTTGTTTCCTCATCCACTCACAAAACCACGCCTTCCGGATTGTTGCCCGAATCGAGCATGGCCTTGCGGACATTGAACGGTATCAGCAGGATGAGGCCAACGACGAAGAAGACGATGACCGAGAGAACGGCAATGCGCGTGCTGCCGGTGAGTTGGACGGCCAGGGCGAAGAGGAGCGGGCCGATCCACGAGGTGCCGCGCTCGCTGATCTCGTAGAAGCCGAAGTACTCCGATTCATTGCTGCGCGGGATGACCTGCGAATAGAGCGAACGGCTCAGGGCTTGCGAGCCGCCGAGGACGATGGCAACAGCGATGCCGAGCACATACAGTTGCCACATCTCGTACAGCAGGGCATAGGCGGCGATGGCGATCACGCTCCAGATGACCAGGCTGACGACAATCGAACGCTTGGCCCCCAGTTTCCTCGCCAGCCAGCCGAAGAACAGGGCACCGCCAAAGGCGACGAACTGGATCAGCAGCACCAGGATGATCAGATCATCCGGTTCTGCCTTCAGTTCGGTGGTGGCGAAGAGGGTGGCGACCACGATGACCGTCTGGATGCCGTCGTTGTAGATCAGGTAGGCGATTAGATAACGCAGGGTTTCGGGGTATTTCCCGCGGATCTCGCCCAGTGTCTTCAGGATCTGGCGAACGCCCTGCCGGAAGTAGCCCACACCCGATGGCAGCCGCTTCAGCGCCGGGCGCTGACGCAAGCGCCGGGCTGGGAAAAGCACGGTGAAGACCAGCCACCACACCCCGGCGCTGGCCAGGCTCAGCCGCACGGCCAGGGCGGTGTCTGCCATCAGCTGGATCAGCACCAGATTCAGGGCCAGGAGGATGCCGCCGCCCAGGTAGCCCAGCGCCCACCCCTGCGAACTGACCCGATCCCGGTCTTCGGGTGCGGTGATGTCGGGCAGAAAGGCATTGTAGAAGACGATAGCAGCGCCAAAGGCGAGGTTGGCGATGATGAACAAGAGCCCGGCCAGGAGCACGGCCCCGTTGGCCCCCAACAGCGGCATGTCGGCTTGAATGAAGAAGAGCAGGGTAGTGGCGATGGCGCCGATGAAGGCAAAGGTCAGCAGCAAACGCTTCTTGAGGCTGGAGTAATCGGCGATGGTTCCCAACAGCGGCAGGAATAGCACCTGAAGGATGACGGAGATGGAGACGCAGGTGGGGAAGAAGGCATCCGGCTCGAACGAGAAGCCGAACACCTGCACCCCGCCGACGGTCTTGGCGATGCTGGCCAGATAGGGGCCGAGCAGGGTGGTGACGACGGTGGTGCTGAAAGCGGAATTGGCCCAGTCGTACATCATCCAGCCGCGAATTTCGCCGCGGTCTTCCTGTTCGCGATGGGCGACGATAGCTTCGGTCATGTCTTGCCTCCTTGTGTGGGTTGAGTGTTTGGTGTCCAGTATTCAGTGTCCAGTATTCAGTGTTCAGTGTTCAGTGTTCAGTGTTCAGTATTCAGTATTCAGTACTCAGTGCTCTTATCGACAGTAATCAGTTGCTACTACCGACCTGTCTACCTATCTACTTGCCTACCTACCTACTTGTCTACTTGTCTACCTGTCTACTTGTCTACCTACCTACTTGTCTACCTATCTACTTGCCTACTTGCCTACTTTCCCCTCACCTCACCCACCGCCAGAGCAGCAGGCCGGAAAGAAGGGCCAGGCAGCCGCCAAAGAGGAAGGGGGCGGTCGGGCCAAAACCCACCCAGGCGCCCAGCCCTTGCCACAGCAGCCCGGCCAACACGCTGGCCGGTAGGGCCGTCAGACCGATAGCAGCGTTGAAGACGCCGTAGGCCGAGCCGCGACGCTCGGCTGGGGTCAGATCAGCCACGAATGCCTTGGCCACGCCTTCGGTCAGGGCATAATACACGCCATAGGCGGCGTAAAGCAACCAGAACTGCCAGGTGGAAGCGGCAAAGGCAAAGCCCAGGTAGACGAAGGCATACAGGCCCCAACCGGCAATGATCAGCCGCCGCCGGTCGATGCGGTCGGAGAGGGCGCCGGCCGGCCCGGCCACGAGGGTGTAGACCAGGTTGAAGCCGGCGATCATGGCCAGGATCATCAACACCGAGGTCCCAGCCGACTGCGCCCGCAGCACCAGGAAGGCGTCGCTGCTGTTGCCCAGGGTGAACAAGACCATGACGGCCAGGAAGCGGAGAAACGGACGCTCGAATCCGGCCAGTGTGAGGCGGGGAGGAGCCGAGGGGGCCGGCCGGCGCGCCTCTCGCACCCCCCAGGCGACCACGGCCACGGCCAGGAGGCTGGGGATCAAGGCCCAGGCGACGATGGTGTGGAAAGTCGCAGGGTCGAGCACAAGGCTGCCTGCCTGCGAGCGCCAGACCATAGCCATGGCGATGAGCAGGCCAAAGAAAGCGCCGGCTGTATCGGCGGCCCGGTGGAGGCCAAAGCCGAGGCCGCGCTGTTCTGGCGGCGCCGAATCAGCGATGAGAGCATCCCGCGGGGCCGTGCGGATGCCTTTGCCCAGGCGGTCGAGGAAGCGATAGAGGAGGACGGCCGGCCAGCTCTGGGCCACCAGCAGCAGCGGTGTGGCCAGCGCCGCCAGGCTGTAGCCGGCCACGGTCAAGCCCTTGCGCCGCCCCAGCCGGTCCGACAGCCAGCCGGCGTAGATCTTGACCAGGCTGGCGGTGGTCTCGGCGACGCCCTCGATCAGCCCGATGACGCCGGTGCGCACCCCCAGCACATTGGCCAGGAAGAGGGGCGTCAGGTGCACCAGCATCTCGCTGGCCACGTCGCGCAGGAAGCTGGTGGCGGCCAGCACCCAGATGTTGCGGGGGAGGGAGCGGAGGGAGGGCATGGAGGGTTCGAAATCTGCCTGCGACCTGGGAAAAGAGCGTCCGTGGGCTGCTATTCTACCACGGAATGGATAAACTGAAAGCGGTCGGGGCGCTGCGAGCGCTCCGACCGCTCGGACTGATTTGCCGCGCCCGCCCGCCTCCCCTATAATCGGACGAACGTTAACGCACTGCGTCATAGGCGTGTTCCGTGTTCCGTGTTCCGTACGCACCACGCACCACGCAATCCCCAATCTCCAATCTCCAATCCCCCCTCTCCCCACAGGAGGCCGCGCTTGAAACTCCACGAATACCAGGCCAAACGCATCTTCGCCCAGTACGGCGTCCCCATCCCCCGCGGCGAGGTCGCCACCTCCCCCACCCAGGCGCGGGAGATCGCCCAACGGCTGGGCAAGGCGGTCGTGATCAAATCGCAGGTGCTGGTGGGCGGCCGCGGCAAGGCGGGCGGGATCAAGGTGGCAAAAACGCCGGATGAGGCCGAAGCAAAGGCCGACGCCATCCTGGGCATGAACATCAAGGGCCTCACCGTCAAACGGGTGCTGGTGGATGAGGCCTCGGACATCCAGAAGGAAATCTACCTGGGTCTGGTCATCGACCGGGCGCGGCGCCGGCTGGTGATGATGGCCTCGAGCGAAGGCGGCGTGGACATCGAAGAAGTCGCTGCCACCCACCCCGACGCCATCAAGACCGTCACCATCGACCCCGCCCTGGGCATGAAATCCTACCAGGCCATCGGCCTCGCCTCGGCCATTGACCTGCCCCAAGAGCACTTCCGGGCCTTCACGCAGATCGCCCTGGGCCTGTACGAGGCTTTCACCCGCTCCGACGCCGAGCTGGCCGAGATCAACCCGCTGGTGATCCAGGGCGATGGCAGCGTGGTGGCCCTGGATGGCAAGATGGTGCTGGATGACAACGCCCTCTTCCGCCATCCCGACCTGGAGGAGATGCGCGACCGCGATGAGGAAGCCCCGGCCGAAGCCGAAGCCCGCGTCAACGGTCTCAGTTACGTCAAGCTGGATGGCGAGATCGGCTGCATGGTCAACGGCGCCGGGCTGGCGATGGCGACCATGGACATCGTCAAATACTACGGCGGCGAACCGGCCAACTTCCTCGACATCGGCGGCGGCGCCCGCTCGGAGAAAGTGGCTGCCGCCCTGCGCATCATCCTCAGCGACCCCAACGTCAAGGCCGTGCTGTTCAACATCTTCGGCGGCATCACCCGCTGCGATGAAGTGGCGCGCGGCATCCTGGCGGCGCTGGAGCAGGTGCCCACCACGGTGCCGATGGTGGCCCGGCTGGTGGGAACCAACGAGGAGGAAGGCCGGGCCATCCTGGCCGAAGCCAACATGCTGACCGCCCGCACCCTGGCCGAAGCCGCCCAAAAGGCTGTGGCCGCCGCGGATAAAAGATAGTTATTGGGTATTGGTTATTGGTTATTGAAGTGTGCAATCACCAATAACTAATACCCAATAACTAATAACCAATAACCAAAATCGGAGCGATTGATGAGCATTCTTGTCGATAAGAACACCAGGCTGGTGGTGCAGGGCATCACCGGGCGCGAGGGCTTGTTCCACGCCACGCACATGCAGCAATATGGCACCAACATCGTCGCCGGGGTGACGCCGGGCAAGGGCGGGCAGGAGATCCTGGGCGCGCCCATCTTCAACACCGTGGCCGAGGCGCGGGTGGCCACCGATTGCAACGTCTCGATCATCTATGTCCCGGCCCGCTTCGCTCCCGACGCCATCCTCGAGGCCGCCGATGCCGGGGTCGAGTTGATCGTCTGCATCACCGAGGGCATCCCCGTCCTGGACATGATCGGCGTCCGCGCCTACATCGACCGGCTCCCCACCCGGCTGATCGGCCCCAACTGCCCCGGCCTGATCACGCCCGGCGAGGCCAAGGTGGGGATCATGCCCGGCCGCATCCACACCCCCGGCCCGGTGGGGCTGGTCTCGCGCTCCGGCACCCTCACCTACGAGTCGGTGGCCGCCCTGACCGAGATGGGCATCGGCCAAAGCACAGTGGTGGGCATCGGCGGCGACCCCATCATCGGCACTAAATTCGTCGATGTGTTGGGGTTGTTCCAGGATGACCCCGCCACCAAAGCCATCGTTATGATCGGCGAAATCGGCGGCAACGACGAAGAGACCGCCGCCGCCTTCATCAAGCAGTATGTGACCAAGCCGGTGGTCGGCTTCATCGCCGGCCAGACGGCGCCCCCCGGCAAACGCATGGGCCATGCCGGCGCCATCATCAGCGGCGGCAAGGGCACAGCCGCCGACAAGATCAAAGCCCTGCAAGAGGTCGGCGTCCCCGTCGCCCACCACCCCGGTCAGATCGCCGAATTGATCGCCGAACGATTGTAATCTCAGACCCTAAAGGTTTTGGAAACCTTTAGGGTCTTTTCTTACGCAAGTACTCCACCACCAGGCGGTCGATCACCTCGCCCTCGCCGTTCCAGCGTTCTTCCAGGTTTTCGACGCCGACCCAGGCGCGCAGGGCGGCGCGGGTGGCCGGGTCGAAGACGCCAGCGATCGGGCCATAGTAATAGCCGGTCCGTCGCAGCAAGCCTTGCAGCTCGGCGGCAACCGCGGCCAGGGGGATCAGGTCGTCGGGTCGGGTCTGGCCGAAATAGAGGTGATGGAGCATCAGCAGCTGCTTGAGCCTGGCGATGGGGCCGGGGTCATCGTCCACGCGCAGGTCGAGATAGCGGTCGTTATCGCCGCCATAGCCGCCGCCCGCCCGCACCACCAACACGCCAGCCGACTGCCGCCCGCGGCTATCTCCGCCCGCGGCTTCGCCGGCCAGCAGCGCCTCCACCAGCCAGTCGGCCAGTTCCCCCGGCCCCTGCCGCGCTTGCTCGAAGGCAGCGGACATGGCCCCCACCGTGCCGGGGACGAGGATATTGCCCTGGCAGGCATAGCCATCGCCCACCAGGTGCCCGGCCCAGGGGTGGCAGCCCTCGCCGGTGAAGGCCGCCGCCCGGCCCAGGCGATCCACCATCCCCACCTGCCGTTGCGCCCGGCCCTCGTCTGCCGCGGTCAAACGGGCGATGACCTCCTGGGCCGCAAGCCCCTCTGCCAAAAAGTCCAACCCCTCCAGAGCGTAACCAACTTTGGCATAGGATTGCGTGGCAATGGCCCCGGCGCCGGCCCGCGCCCAGGCCACCACCGCCGCCGCCGCCAAAAACTTGGAGGCCACGGCCACGCCCCACTCGCCCCGGCCAGGGTCATAGGCGACGATGGAGAAGGTCATGGCCACACCTGCACGAACTCGTTGTCTTTGACCTGGTAGATGTAGATGGGCGCGTTCACGCGGTCGCCGTTGGCATCGTATTGCACGGAGCCGATCAGCGTATCGAGTTTGAGGCCGCGCAGGGCGCTGGCGATGCGCCCGGCATCCAGGCTGCCCGCCTTCTGCGCCGCTGCCAGCAGCACCTCGGCGGCGGCATAGCCGTTGATCGAGTAGGTGTCGGGGTTGCGGTACTCCACCGCCTGGTAGGCTTCGGTCCAGGTCGGGTCGGCCACGGCTTTCGGGCTGGGGCCGAAGGCGCTGACATACATCCCCTCGGCCGTCCCCGCGGCCTCGTCGATGGTGGCGGCCAGGAAGGCGCCGTCCGAGGCCAACATCGGGGCCTGAACCCCGGCTTCGACCAGGTCCGCACGCAGATAGGGCGTCTCGATCTCATAACCGGCGTAGAAGATGGCGTCGGGTTGGACGGCTTTGATTGCCGCGACCTCGTCCAGATAGCGGCTCTGGCCTTCCTTGACCTCGCGCGTCAGCACGACTTCGGCCCCGCGCGCTGCTAGCGCCTTCAACATCTCATCCTTCAGACCGCGACCATAGGCGGTATCGTTGTGGAGCACGGCCACGCGCTTGGCCTGAAGCTGTTTGGTCAGGAAATCGGCGTCGGCGTCGGCCTGCACACGGTCATTGGCCACGATGCGGAAGAAGTTGGTGTAGCCCTTTTGCGAAAGGGCGACGTTGGAAGCGTTCGAGGTGATGACGACCAGCGGCAGCTTGCCGTAGATCTCCATCGCCGCCAGGGTCTCGCCGGAGTTGTAATGGCCGATGAAACCGATGATCTTATCCCCGCGGTCGAGCGCGGCCCGGACTTCTTCGCTCAGGCTCACGGCTACATCCGGGTCGGATTCGTCATCGAGGGCGACGACCTTGACCTGATAGCCATCGACGCCGCCGGCGCGGTTGGTCTGCTCGGCCTTGAGCCGCACCCCGCCGACGACTGTTTGCCCGCCATTGGCCTGGAACCCGGACATCGGCGCCGCCACGAACAGCAGCGCCTCGCCTTTGGGACGAGACGAGCAGGCG
Source organism: Caldilineales bacterium (assembly GCA_019695115.1). GTDB lineage: Bacteria > Chloroflexota > Anaerolineae > J102 > J102 > SSF26. Next base: position 53,757 of record JAIBAP010000036.1, read on the forward strand.
GCGAGGAGGAGGAAGGTGAGGAGAAACAGGAGTTTGCGCATGGTAGTTGTTTGTTAGTGGAGATTGGTTATTTGGAGATTGGAGATTGGAGATTGGCGTCAATAACCAATCTCCAATCTCCAATTACTGATTACTTCCCAACCCTCGCTGTGACACCCTCCACCCGGTAGTCATACACCTGATTGATGCTGTCTACCAGGTCCTGGAGGCTAGAGACTTCGTCGGTCACGTCTTGTTGCAGGCGTTGGGCGGCGCCGCTGTCGATCTCGCGGCTGTTGCCGATGAGCAGAAGCTGGGAATAGACGGTGCCCAGGGCGGCGATGGAGTTGTCGAGTTGGAGATCGGCCTTCTCCATCAGATTGTCGATGGCCTGGATGTTCTCGTATTGCTGGCGTTTGGCGGCGATATTGGCCTGGATCTGGCCCTGCACCCCGGCGTCGGTCTCGCGACGCAGCCGGCCCTGAAGCTCGGTCACAGTCTGGGGCACGGCCTGGCGGTCGCGGTTGAGGATGCCATCGGCGTGATAGGCTTGCAGCCGCAGGGCCAGGTCGTAGATGTTGCCGACCCACTGCTCCATCTGCCGCACGCTTTCCGAGGTGCGTTCGCGCAGTTGCTTGCTCTTCATGCTGCCACTGACTTCTTGCAGGCGGTCAAAGTATTGCAGCGCCTGGTCATATTTGGCCCGCAGGTTGCGCTCCTTGATCAGGGCCGGGTCGTGCTGCTCGCGGAACATGGCCGCCACGGCTTTGGCCGCTTCCTCTTTGTCGGTCAGGTTGCTCCAGATCACGCCGGCCACGCCCACCGCGCCCAGCGCCAGCCAGGCCCACCAGTCGAACTGGGGCAGGGTCTGCGGGAAGGGCTGGGGGAAGAAGACGGCCAGGAGCATGCTGCCGGCGATGAGGACGGCGTTTTCGACGCGGAAGATGGCCCGCTGCAGGATGGCTTTGCGGGCTTCGGATTCGATCTCGCGGCGGATGGGGTTAGAGGACATTGCGGATTGCGGATTGCGTGGTGTGTGTTTCGTGTTGCGTGGTGCGTGTTGCACAGTAATACAATCGTATTTAACACAAAGACACGAAGATCACGAAGAGAACACAAAGCGATGATGTTTCCTTCGCCCTTTGTGTCATTCTGAACGGGTCTAACAGCCAATTGACTGACCGAAAGCAGCTCTGTCAAGAAGTCATGGGTTCGGAGCGACGCCAAAGCCAGTGAAGAATCTCCCAACTTCATGAGAGCGCGCACCCGCGCCATTCAGTCGTCGCCCTTGCCTGCCGTCATTCCCGCATTCGGCCCTTCGACGGCGGCGCGGATGGCGGCGGTGAGGGCCTCGGTCGGGATGGCGTCGTTGAGCTTGAGGCTGATCGTACCTTTGCTGGTCTTGATGGTCGGGCAGGCAGCCTGGAAGGCCGGGATAGGGCCCGATCCGGGGTAGACGGAGACGCCGTGCTTCCAATAGCCCAGGTGGACGCGGCCCGTCGGCAGCTTGTAGCTCGGCACGCCATACGAGAGCATGATCTCGGCCTCGGGATAGAGGCCCAGGATCAGCGCCTGCAAGCGGTCGAAAAGCTGCCGGCGCTCGTCCGTGACGGATGCGATGTAGGATTGGACTGATTCGGTCATTGACACTGCCCTTCGATCTTGGTATACTGAAGTTGCCAGTGGACAAAAATCGGCTTCAGGCCGTGAGGAGGCCCCACCGCGGTGGGACAGCCCTATATCCCTGGCAAGACATCATCAAGGGCCGCTAATGTAAGCGGCCTTTTTTGTGTGTAGTAACGGCCATAGGGATGCTCTCGCTTGTCGTCCAAATCTTGAACCAGACTGAATTGCGGCCATAGGAATTCGAGATAGCGATCCTCGCGGCGTTCGTAGAATCGCTGTAGCGACCAAAGGAAGTAATCCACTGCCTGTAATCCGCCGTTTTGCGGCGGCATTTGGGCCATGACGCTCAAGGCAGCGTTGACTTGAATGCCCCATCGGCGGGCAAATCGTTCGCGTGCGAATTCCAGCGATGCTTGCAATGCAGCCGTCCGATCGTGCGCGCCGCGTTTCGAGAAATGAACCACATACGCATCGTCTTTGTGCAAGATACCTTTGAACAGCGAGCGCGTCATATAATCATATAGTTCATTCGGATGGTAGCGATAGCCCGCATCTTGCTCGCGGCGCTGAATGGCATAATCAGCAACAGCGTTCTTGTCGCGAACGACGGCCAGAAAACGAAATGCTTGTTTGCCCAAATACGCAAAGACCTCGCGGCGTACTTCGGGAATATCGTCTTTGGCATGAAAGGCAAGGGAGGTCTTGCGCGCTTCGGGTCGCATGGACGGTACTTTCTTGAAGTAGGGATCGGCAAGTAGCTGCGCTCTGAGTGCGTCCAATTCCTGTGTGATGCGACCGGGATCAGGAACGTCCAGGACGCCAAGGATGAAATAGCGAGAGCATCCTTCTTCACCAAAACGCAGGCGGCCCTTTCGATCGAACAGGTTGCCGTCTCCCGCCTCGTCCACAAAATAGTGACGGACGCCTGACGCAGGTGCGTTGGGGCTAGCAACTTCACTATCCATCGACCTTCCTGTTCTACGAGAGCATGATCTCGGCCTCGGGATAGAGGCCCAGGATCAGCGCCTGAAAGCGGTCGAAAAGCTGCCGGCGCTCGTCCGTGACGGATGCGATGTAGGATTGGACTGATTCGGTCATTGCTTCTATATCTCCAATCGCTCTGACAGAAACTCAGGCGCGAAATCCGCTCCATTCGGCCATTCGATCGTGCGGCTGGTCAAGAAGACCTGATGGAAAAGACTCACGTCGCGCAAAGGTTCGAAGACTTCGCCATAAAGCTCTGACTCCAGATCGACAACGCCCTCCGCACCGTTGTTGAACGCGAGTTTCAGTTTATAATCGGCCAGATGTTCGACATTCGTCACATGCAGGAACATGTTTCACCTCATGGCAGGGGATTGATAGGCAACAAAGGTTGCCGACTACGTGCTCGCTCCCAATCATGGAGCAACTCGGCTTGATGTTCATCCTGCCAGGTCCAGATAAGGTTGAGCGCTCGTCGAGGCATCTTGCCGGTGACAGAGCCAGTCATAATATCCACCAAAGCCTCGTAATCCTGATACTCCGCATGAAAATGTGGCGGTTCATGTTCGTTGTAGTTCATACTTATCTTTATTCCGTAAAACATCGATATTGTTGGCATTGCGTTGGTAATCCCCCATTTATTCTTTGTCAGACGCTACACAGCGGCAAAACCTGACCATATCGCATCAATTCGCAATCCGCAATCCGAAATTCGCCATCAAAAATACTGCGACAACAAGCGATACAACTCCCGGATCGTCTCGATGCTGCCCTCGCGCATCTGGCCGCCGGAAGCCTGGGCCAGCGCCTGCAGCAGGTTGTGGTCGGCGTCGTCGCCATAGGCAACCGTGAAGATCACCACCGGCACGCCGCTGGCATTCTCGGACTGAATCTGGTCGAGCAGCTCATTCACGCCCACGCTGCTGGCATTTTCCAGCCCGTCGGTCATGGCCACGATGGCGTTGATGCTCTGACTGTCAGCCTCGCGCTGCAAACGCACATAAGCCGCGCGCACGCCGTCCAACAAAGCCGTGTCGCCGTTCGCTTCCAGGCGGCTGATCTCGTCTTGCACAAGGGCGCGGTGGGCGTCGTCCAGCGGCTGCGGCGGGATGATGTTGTAGACCGAGGACGAGAACTGCACCATGCCCACGCGGTCTTGCGTGCCCTTGATCTGATCGACGAACGTTTGTAAGGCCGTGCGCACATTGTCGATCTTGTCGCCCTCCATCGAGCCGGAGGTGTCCACCACCAGGTAGATATTCGACGGGCGTTTGGTGTATTGCCAGGCATTCTGCACCACCTGGACGACGGCGGGGCCGGGCACTTGCAGGGTGGTCTGCGGCTCTTTGGGGTTGGCGCCATAGCGGGCCGAGATGGGCGAATCGGCGCCGTCGATGGGGATGCTGAGGTCGGCGGGACGGAAGCCGGCGTCGAGCACACGCTTCTGCTGTTCGGGCGCCAGCAGGAAATCGGCCAGAGCGCGGAAGGTGCGGCGCTGGTTGTCGGTGATGGCCGGGTCATCGAGCAGGGCCAGGGGGTGGTCTTCCCACAAGGCGCCCTCTTGGGGGTAGATGGCGACCAATTGCTCGCCGCCCGCCCGGTTGTGCTGCACCACCAGCGCCTCCTGCGCCACCAGTGCATCGAGGAAATCCCGGCCCTCGCTCTGCATCCGCGCCATGGCCACAGCCTCGTTTTCGCCGTAGAAGCTGACCGTGCGCTCCAGGTCGCGGACATGCTCAAGCGTGGTCGGAGCCAGCACATCGTCTTCGGTCAGGCCGCGCGTCTTGCCTGCCCCAGCATAGAACGCCGCCAGGGTGGCCAACATGCCGCTGGCATAGCTGGTGCTGGCATGGCTCCAACGGAAGTCCCTGTCGGCGGCGGCCCGGGCCTGGAGGTCGCTCCACCCCACCGGCCCGCCTCCGCCCAGTTCCTGCGCCACATCCGGCCAGGCGGCGATGACCACTGGGCTGACCGCGAAACGGGCGCTGTCGGCGATGCGGCGTGGGGCCAGATCGCCTTCCTCGCCACGGTTGGCGTCAGCCCAGCGCAGGTCGAGCTGGTCGAGCCAGAGCGAGGCGTCGGGGCTGAGGGCCTGAAAGCCGGGGTCAGGGCCGAGACCGGCCTCCACCATCTGGTCGGGGGCCATCTCCACCAGCCGGACTTCCATCACCCGGCCATCGTCCGTCTTCTGCTTCTGCTGGTTGAAGTCATCCACCAGCCCGGTGATCAGCGGCTTCTTTTCGGGCGAGTAGGCCAGGGTGAGGACGGCCAGGCGGGCATCGGCGGCGGGCGTGGTCGTGACCTCTTGCGTCGTTCGCCGCCGGTCGATCTGGTACATGCCGACGAAGACGAGGCCGCAGACGGCGCAGAGGAAGAAGAGGCCGATCGACGCCACCACCAGGGGCGCCCGGTTCTGTGCGCTTGAGGGCTTGGTTTGTTTTTGGCTCATGGGGATGCTCGCATCACCATCACTGTGTCATGTTGAGGAGCGAAGCGACGAAACATCTCGTCTCGCATAGGGGAGATTCTTCGGCTGCGCCTCAGAATGACAGAAGTCAGAGGAGCGAAGCGACGAAACATCTCGTCTCGCATAGGGGAGATTCTTCGGCT